>CAZDDZ010000102.1:2685-8628 GCA_964504285.1 uncultured Pseudoflavonifractor sp. | reverse complement strand
TGCTGTTTTACCTTTTCAAACCTAAGAGCGTACTCCGGCTCCCGGTCTTTATCTACCCGGTGATGGTAAATACATTCAGGCATGTGACCTCCCGGAATGTCACCCCGTGCATCAGACAAAACCCCGCATCTGCGCCCTTTGGCACGGATGCGGGGGTTAAATCACTGACTCAGCGCCCCGGTGTTCCCATCCACAAAGAAGATGCCGCCATCAGTAACGACCTCCCAAACGGGCTCCAGCTCGGTCGCGCCGCCGGGCGAGGTATTACTTTTGTAGCCCGGATTTAATCCTTCAATGCGGCTGAACACATGTCCGCCGTCCCGCATACCGCTCAAAAAGCGAATGAGCACCGTGGCCACGTCCAGGGTCTCTCCCCTCTTGGCGCTCTGTGCAGGGGTTCCTGTGACCCGCTGCCCCTCCACGCTTACCAGTGCGCCGTTTTGATACCTCAGGGTCGCCTGACAGGTAAATACCGGGGTGCCCTCCCAGGTCTGGCGCACCGTTACTATCGTCTCCCCGTCCACGGTCTCCGTTCCCACGACGACACAGGGAAAGCCGATGCCCGTCAGTACCTCCACGGCGTGCTCGCTCTCGCTTCGCTCCCCCACCGGCCAAACCGGCTCGGTAAAGCTGGCCGCAAACTTTCCATTGCTGCGAAACCACATCTCGCCCCGGTTCCCGGCGTAGGTTACCCGTCCGCCGTCATC
Source organism: uncultured Pseudoflavonifractor sp. (assembly GCA_964504285.1). GTDB lineage: Bacteria > Bacillota > Clostridia > Oscillospirales > Oscillospiraceae > Pseudoflavonifractor. Next base: position 7,921 of record CAZDDZ010000102.1, on the reverse strand, counting down.
GGTGCGCACCACCACGCCAAGCAGCGCCTCGGCCATGCGGCTCTCGCTCTCCCTGTCACGCTCGGCGGTAAGGGGAACCAGGCCGCTCTCCTCCGGCAGCTTGAGCAGGTCAACCCCCACCCCCTGCTGCCGCAGCACCTCTACCGCGCCGTTCCGGGTCTCCTCCTGATACTGCTTGGCCTTCAGTTCCTGATTGGCAGTAAGCACCAGCAGAAAAAGATTAACGGTGAGCAGCATGAGAATGATGATGTTTTTAATTTTTGACCATTCCATGCATCATCCTCCTCTCCGCCTATTCCGCAATCCACCCGCACCGCACCGTATCGCCGCTGCCGCTGTCCTCATAAACAAGGGTCAGCTCCTGCCCGCCGACGCCCAGGGCCGACACCGCCGCTGCCGCCTGTAATTCAGGCAGAACAGCGCTTTGGGTTCCCGTGGCGGTATAGCTGCGCAGCGCCAGATAAAAATCACTGATCTGCCCGCCGCTGACAATAAACCGCGCGGCGTAGCCATCGGCACCCACGCGGACGGTAATACCGTTTAAGTGGTACCCGTAGTCCACCTGCCAGCGTCCGCCCTCCAGCTCCTTCATGCCCATAAGATAGAGCTCACCCGCTCCGCTCAAGCTGCCCGCGGTTTTCTCCGCCAAGGGCAGGGTCGCCTCCATCAGGCGCTGAAAGTCGGGCCCCGTATCCGTTTGTTCCACCGGGTATCTGATTTCCTCTGCTGACCCGCTGTGAAATTCCACGGTACCGCCATCGTAAATTACCAGGGTGTCGGCCCCTTCCTTCACCACCTGCCGCCCGCCGGCCACATAGCTGCTGTTGACCTGCGGATGAAAGCCCAGCTTCTCAATCAGCTGCGTACGGCTCTTGCTGTCCGCCCCGCCTGCCACGGGGTTTTCACCCCGGTACACATTCCGCTGAAGCGTCGGCGTGTTCGGCAGCATCACATAGGGCCCTAGCGCCCGGTAACGATCCCCCTTCCGCTCGTAGACGAAAGCAGTATCGTTAATGTTGGAAGCGCAGGTGACCACCACATTTTGGAGATGTCCCGTCAATGTGTCTGCCGTCTGACAGGCATAATACATGCCTGTGTCCTCATTACTATAATACAGAATTAATTTGCCGGTCTTATCCTCTGCCAGCAGCAGCCGCCGGGTACGTTCTTCCGCCAGAGCCTCCCCCGGCCCTGCCTTCAGCCAGTCATAGAGCACGCCAATGGGCACCTGCCCCTGAAAATCAAAGTAAACCCCCGACTGGTGGGAAAGCGCTTCCCGCCACTCCCGCTCGGATACGCTCTGGGGCGCTCTGGCACTGCCAAGCGCCTCCCCCAGAATGGTGGAAAACACCTCATCAAAGAGCTTATCTCCCGCGGCGCTGTCATACTGTACCCCGTACCGCCCCACATCCGCGATATTCACCACAATGCGCAGGGGACGCACCTCAACCGCCTGCCTTTCCGCAGGCTCGGTGGGGGGCAGCACGCCTGTCCCCCGGTCAATCAAATTCCATACACCGGAAAGCCATCGGGGCGGATCTCCTCCCACAAGCTGTGTGGGCAGCTGTGTCCGCAGCGCCAGATAGAGTGCGGAAAACACCAGGGCTAAAATCAGCAGATTCTTTCCCATCTCCAGGGGCCGGTTCTTCCTTTTATGCTCCATGGCTCGGCCCCGCAATTTTTAACTCTACCCGTACCGCAAGACCCGGCCCCTTCTTTTCCACCAGGCGAATGGTCCCCTCATGCCGCTCCACAATCTCCTTGGCGATGGATAGCCCCAGTCCGGTGCCGCCCGACTCACGGGAGCGGGCTTTGTCCACCCGGTAGAATCGCTCAAAGATGCGGGAGCGATCCTCCTGCGGAATACCGATGCCGTTGTCGTGAACCTCCATCCACACCCGTCCGTGCCCCTTGCCTGCCAGAATGTTGATTTCTCCGCCGTCGGGGGTGTACTTAATTGCGTTGGAGACAATGTTCATCATCACCTGCACCACCCGCTCCCGGTCGGCCAGAATTTGGGGAAGCTCCTGCCCTAACTCCATGTGCACCGTGTGCCCATGATGCTGTGCGTCCAACAGCACGGCATTATAAACACTGCGAATGGCCTCCTCAAAAGGAAACCTTGTTAAATTCAGCTCGCTGTGACCCGAATCAAAGCGGGAGAGGGTAAGCAAATCCTGCACAATGTGGGTCATGCGGTCGGACTCGTTCAAAATTACGGTCAGGAAGCTCTGTTCCATCTCGTGGGGAAGCTCGCCGCCACTGTCGGCCAGCGTTTCGGCATAGCTGCGGATATTGGTCAGGGGGGTGCGCAGCTCGTGGGAAACGTTGGCCACAAACTCCCGGCGCATCTCTTCAGTCTTTCTCTGTTCGGTCACGTCGTGGATCACGACCATTACGCCGCCTGCCGACTCACTGGCAAAGGGCGCCAGCAGCAGCTCCAAGATTCGACCGTCCAGCTCCCTCAGTCCGTCCAAATACCCCGGCTGTTCCACCGCCAGCACCGCCGGCAGGGCCACAATATCCCCAAACAGGGTGTCGTAGGTCGCCTCCTCATCGTTCACAGGCAATGCCCGACCCAGCAAATGTTCTGCTGCGGGGTTGGAATGAATGATTCTCCCGTCCCGGCCAAAGGCTACCACACCGTCAGTCATGTGCAGAAAGAGGGTACCCAGCTTGTTCCGCTCGTTGCCCACCTCCCGCAAGGTGTCCTGTAACTGCCGGGCCATGTTGTTAAACGTACCCGTCAGCACCCCGATCTCATCTCGGGAGGCTACTTCTATCTTGTGAGAAAAATCCCCCTCAGCCACCCGCTCCGCGCCGTTGGTCAGCCGCTCGATGGGGGTAATCATGGTTTTGGCCAGGAGGAAGGATAGCAGCACCGAAATAATCAGGCCAAAAACCAGCGCCTCTAAAATGAGCTGAAAGAGGGTGGTACTCAAGTCCTGCATAGTGGCCTTGTTATCCTTTACATAAATAATATACCATGCCTCACCCCGCTGAAAGGGTACGGCAACATCCATATATGCGGTGGATAGGTCGCTTTTATAGCCGTCCTCATGCTGAAGGGCAGTGGTAATATTGTTGGTAATTTCCAAATTAGGGCCGCCCACATCGTCCGAGCCGCCTAAATACCGGGCGTTGGTTCCGTCCAAAATATAATAATTGCGGTTGCGGCTGTCCACGCCCATGTCGCCGACGTAGCCCTTTAAAACACCCCTGATAAATTCCGCCTCGCTCTGCCCCTCCTCGGCCGGAGTCAGCTGAAGGTCCCGGGCCAAGTCCTGACTCTGAAAGACCTCCTCCATCTGCTCATAAAAATCCCGGATGTAGAAGTCGGAAACCGAATTAATCAGGAAAGCACCCACCACCGTCATAAGCGAGATAATAAGCAGTACCATGATCAGCACCAGTTTCATATGCAAGCTTCGCATCATACCCGTGAGCACCTTCCTTTCCATCAAAATCGTCAAGCAAACAGTATATCTGCGTATGTCATTTACGGGGCATTGCACCGCAGCCTAAAATTAAATGGCTTTGCTATGCCTGACCAGTGTCATCCGAACCCACCCCAGAGCGTGATTTCCCGCATGTGGGTTCGTTATTCTCCTCGCCTTACGGCAAGTAAGGCTTCGTCTTCTGCCTTCCCAGCCACGGGAAATCAGGCTCTTGGGTGCTAGGCAGTCCAACAGAAGCAAATTTTTGTCGGCGCAAAGAAAAAGACGCAGGGAATACTGACGTATTGCCAAGTCGTTTTCTGCGGCGTTGGCGCAAATTTGCCCAGTTAGACCGGGTTCGGATGACGCTGGTCAGGCTAAGTTAAACAAGTATCCCAGCCCCCGGCGGGTCACCACGAACGCGGGCTGTGCCGGATCATCCTCCAGCTTTTCGCGCAGCCGCCGCACGGCCACATCTACCGCACGCACGTCACCTACATAGCTCTCATAATTCCACACATGCTCCATAAGGGCCTCTCGGGAAAAGACCTTTCCCGGCTGAAGGGCTAAAAATTTCAGCAGTTCGTACTCCCGCTGGGTCAAGTCCAGCGCCTTGCCATCCTTGTAGACAACCAGTAAATCCGGGTCAATGGATACCCGTCCAAACTCCAGCCGCTTTTGCCCTATATCGGGTGCGGGGCTTGCCTCGGTCATGCCGCTGCGGCGAATATTGGCCTTTACCCGGGCCAGCAGCTCCCGCATAGAAAAGGGCTTTGTAATATAATCATCGGCCCCCAGCTCCAGCCCCAGCACCTTATCATTTTCTTCCTCCCGGGCCGTAAGCATGATAACCGGCGTGCTCCGCCCCGCCTGCCGAATGGCTCGGCACACGTCAAATCCGTTCATCTTGGGCAGCATCAGGTCCAGAAGCACAAGATCGGGGTCCTGCTCCAGGGCAAGCTGAAGCCCCGACTGCCCATCATAGGCCTCTAGAGTCTCATACCCCTCCCTGCTAAGATTAAAGCCCAAAATATCCACGATATTTTTTTCGTCTTCTACGACCAAAATTCTTTTTCCCATACGCTCCTCCTTCAGGTTGCGGATAGACGGGGCCCTCGCCCCCTACAAGCCCAAAAGCACCTTTGCCTTTAAAACGGCCGCCACTGTCTTTGCGTCGGTAATTTCGCCCTTCATAATCTGCACCACCAGCGTATCAAAGGGCAGCTCCAGCCGCTCCAAAAACTCGTCCTCATCAGGGTGACACTCCCCCTCATGGAGCCCCTTGGCCAAATACATGTGCAGTACCTCGTCGCAGAAGCCGGGGGATGCGTATATGCACCCCATGTAAATCAGCTCGTCGGCTGTGAAGCCCACTTCCTCCTCCAGCTCCCGCCGCGCGCAGAGGGCATGATCCTCCCCCCGCTCCAGCTTACCGGCCGGCAGCTCGGTGACGATCCTGTGGAAAGGGTAGCGGTACTGCCGTACCAGGGTGACGTTTCCCTTCTCATCCAGGGGTAAAATAGCCACCCCGCCCGGATGCTCCACCACCTCGCGGGAGGCAATTCTTCCGTTGGGCAGCTCAGCCTTGTCCAGCTTAACCGTCACAATACGCCCTTCAAATTTAATCTCCGAAGACACCGTTTTTTCCAGCAGCTCCACCGCCATCAACTTCCTTTATGCCATACTTATCGCAGCTATAACGCCATAAATAAAATTTATGGCGTTATGTGCCCACATGCGCGTGTAATAGCCGCTTTGCGGCTATTACACCATGAATTTTATTCCTGGTGTAATATACC
>CAZDDZ010000102.1:0-2585 GCA_964504285.1 uncultured Pseudoflavonifractor sp. | reverse complement strand
GCGCGTGGGCACAGAGTGCCCACATGCGCGTATAATAGCCGCTTTGCGGCTATTACACCATGAATTTTATTCCTGGTGTAATATACCACTCGGCCGTCCCGGCCGAGGGTTAAAATCTCAGCGCGTGGGCACAGAGTGCCCACATGCGCGTATAATAGCCGCTTTGCGGCTATTATACCACACTCCTTTTCATATCGCCACCCTGAGCTTTTCCAGTCTTCCCAATCATTACAGCTATCATTACCCCGTCTGTTTTCGTATTATATTAATAAAAGGGGGGCCTTTTATGACCATTCAGCCCATTGGCGCTGCCAGCGTGGCGCTCTACATCACTCCTGCCGATTTGAGGGAACACGGCCTCACCCCCGCCCAGCTTACCCTGGAGCGGGCGTTGGAGCTTACCCAGGCGGCTTTTCAGGAGGCAGGCATGGCTCTGGACGGCGCCATTGAAATCGAGGCCTACCCCGATGCCTGCGGTGTGTTGGTTTTTGCCCGAATTCAGGCCCCACCCCGGCTTTGGTTTTCTTTTCTGGACTGTGAGGATTTAATTGCCGCTGCCCAGGCCCTGCCTGCCCCCTGTCCTGAGGCCGCGCTCCTCTGGTGTGATGGCCGCTGGTGGCTCTCTCTCCCGGCGGGTCGGGAACAGCTCGCCGGTTTTCTTTCGGAATTTGGTCGTTCCGAGCAGGATCGCCCCCACCTGGATGCCCGACTGGCCGAGCACGGAACCCCGGTCTTTACCCAGGATGCCCTGGCCTCGCTCCTGCGCTACTTTCCCCTGCCGTCCCCTTAACAATGGTTTCTACCGTCCCGGTCCTTCCCTGTATTCCCCCTGTCTAAACCCTTGACAGCTATGGTATAATAACGATAGCCTAGTTGTTATATGCGCATGCGGGCACATCGTGCCCACTCACCGGGGTTTTTATCCTAAACGGCCTCCCCCGGGGTCATGCCGACAGCCGCATACCTCTTTTCAATTATCACATAATCTTTAGCCAATCCCAGCAAGGGAGGTGCGCCTATGGAGCCCAAGGGAATTAAGATAATTGCCAAAAACAGCAAAGCCTACCACGACTACTTTGTGGAGGAAAAATACGAAGCCGGGGTCTCCCTGGCAGGTACCGAAGTCAAGTCTATTCGTCAGGGAAATATTAATCTTAAGGACTCCTACTGCATTGCCAAGAACGGCGAAATGCTGCTTCACGGCGTCCACATCTCCCCCTACGAGCAGGGCAATATTTTTAACAAGGATCCCCGCCGTCCCCGCAAGCTTCTCATGCACAAGCGGGAGATTTTAAAGCTTTACCAGCAGGTCAAGACCGATGGATACGCCCTGGTTCCCCTGGCCGTCTACTTTAAAAACGCTAAGGTAAAGGTAGAAATTGGTCTGTGCAAGGGCAAAAAACTTTACGATAAGCGGGATGCCGCTGCCGCAAAGGATGCGAGGCGCGAAATGGATCGCACTATCAAATCTCACGGTCGGGATTTTTAACTCTCATTTTTATTTTAGTAAAGGAAGTGTCTCCAATGTCTCAGAATCCTATTGTTACCTTTGAGATGGAAAACGGCGGCAAAATGATTGCCGAGCTCTATCCCGAGGTCGCGCCCAACAGCGTCAACAATTTTATCAGCCTGGTCAAGTCCGGTTTCTATAACGGCTTGATTTTCCACCGGGTCATTCCCGGCTTTATGATTCAGGGCGGCTGCCCCAACGGCACTGGTATGGGCGGCCCCGGCTACTCCATTAAGGGCGAGTTCTCCGGAAACGGTGTGAAGAACGATTTGGTCCATGAGCGGGGCGTCCTCTCCATGGCCCGCGCCATGAACCCCAACTCCGCAGGCAGCCAGTTTTTTATTATGGTAGAGAAGGCTCCTCACTTGGACGGCCAGTATGCCGCCTTCGGTAAAATTACCGACGGCATGGATGTGGCGGATGCCATCGTTAACACCGATGCCGACCGCAACGACCGTCCCCGTCAGGATCAGCGTATTAAGGCGGTCACTGTTGACACCTTTGGTGTGGATTACCCCGCGCCTGCCAAAATGTAATTTTCTCTGCACGATACTGCAATTCAGCCACCTGGCTGATGTGGCAATTCGTTTTTAATCCCCCGCCCCCCGTTCTCCCGGGGGCAATCTGGGGCTGTACCGGTTTCGACGGGGACGTGGAGCCGGGAATAGCGGGCGGATGCGCCTATCATCCTAAAAATGGGCACTCTTTATAAATTAAAGAACAACAATAACGTAGAACTCGTAGCGGCTTAAGTCCGCTACCGTCCAACCGGTCAGGACCACGGGTCCGGATTGGGCGTCGATTAGTGGTGCACGTGTGTGCGCAAAGCTTTGAGCGCACCATGAACAATGAAGCTACCAAGCCCCTGAGTGTGACGGCTTACGCCTGGGTAAGGGAATGTAAATAACCGTCTGCGCCCGGAGAAGTTCCCGTCAAAGCGTTTTCGGACACGAGTTCAACTCTCGTCAGCTCCACCAAAAGTGCGCCAGACGAACCCCGCCGACCATTTACTCGGTCGGAAGCGTGTTCGTTCTGGTGTGTCCGCTTGCTTATGCGGCGGAAAAATGAAAAAGAG
>CAZDDZ010000101.1:0-8706 GCA_964504285.1 uncultured Pseudoflavonifractor sp. | reverse complement strand
GCAAATGCAACGCGGGGCTTTTGTCTATGACGGCTGCGTTGCAGGGTAGGAGGGCATATTATGTAGAGACACGATATATTGTGTCCTAGCCTGTCAAAAAAGTCAAATTTTACTTTCATTTATACAAAAAGCGCCAAAGCGTCTGTCGTAAGGCTACAACATACGCCACGGTGTAGCGATTCCACCGCACCGATGGCGGCACTGTCTGCACTTCTGTAAAACGAAACTACCACGGGTATGGGCGCTACCTTTGCCGACGGGCGGCAGCCCTACTTTGCCGGGCACAGACTGTGCCGAGCCAGTAACTGCTATCTGGTTTTGCTGATGACTGAAAACCGCACCGCCGCCATGGACTTATGGGGTTCGGGGTCGCAACCCCGACGGACTTTGGTTACTTTCCTCCGCTCGGAAAGTAACCCGCCGGAGGCATGACAAGGTAGCGATGTGATAGAGACAAAAGTAGAAGAACCAAAGATGCGGAACGGTCAAGACGGCTTCCTAGAAATACGAGCCTAAAGTTGACTTTGTGCATATTCGAAACGCAAAACGGGCTTTTTTGACAGGCTGAGACACGATATATCGTGTCTCAGCCTGTCAAAAAGTTTCCAGACACCTATTAGGATGGGGAAACCCCTGCCGTGTAGGGACACAACAAGTCGTGTCCGCAAGGAGCACCCTTACATCCGTTCTAACATATCCCGCAATAGCCAGGCGTGACTGGCTTCCTCTCCTGCCAGCGCAAGGAAAAGCTCTCTCAGGTAAGGGTCGCCTGTGTGGGCGGCGGCAGTGCGGTAGGCCAGCTCACCCTTCTGCTCGGCAATGAATCGCTGGCGCACGCCGCCCATAAAGGTGCTCATGGGTACAGCGGGAAGCTTATCGGGCCAAAAGCGCACCCCGGAGATGAGGAAGTAGGCGGCGGATAACCTTTTCGCGTGCCGACGCTCGTCCTCCGCAATGCGGCCGAGCACGCCTGCCGTCTGACCGCTTACCCGCCGGGACATGTTGCGGTATGTAGCCGAGTCGGTAAGCTCATCGGCAATAAAGTCCTGCAACAGCTCTCCATGGACAGCGGAGGCTGCACCCAGGCAGAGCACGTCGTTTTCCACCGGATTTGCCCGCATGGGTACCATGGGGGCAAGACTTAATTCCATGGCGGGGGGTTTCCAACATACGTCCTGAGGGCCGACGGGCCCATCATCGGCGGGCATAAGCCTGTGTGGCTCCTCACTGTATAGGGTAAAGGGGCAGTCGGGTCGTGGCTCGGGCATGACTCTGCGCCATATCCGCTCAAACTGTTCCTGATCCGGCCCCGCCCCGGTGCAAGGCAATTTATCCTGTTCCATCGGTTGGCCTCCTATTGTTTCATAGTTTCAGCACATACTATGTTATTGCCATGAAAAATGCGCCTGCGGACTTGTATGGCTAGTAAAATAGTGGTATAACTATATGGCACTGTTTTTGTACAAAGGAGAGGCTTTATGCTGGAGATAAAGAACCTGCGCTACCAGGTTGGCGACGAAGGCGCCCAGATGGAGATTTTGCAGGATGTGACGCTAAAGATACCCGATAACCGATTTGTGGTGATTACCGGACCCAACGGCGGCGGAAAGACCACCCTGGCCAAAGCAATTATGGGCATTGTCCAGCCCACGGGGGGACAAATTCTCTGGAATGGAACCGATATTACCGGCCTGCCTATTACCGAACGGGCTCGGCTGGGTATTAGCTACGGCTTTCAGCAGCCCCCGCGCTTTAAGGGGATGCGAGTGCGGGACCTACTGGCTCTGGCCGCCGGACGTGAGGACTTAAAGCACGATGAGGGCTGCCAGTACCTTACCCGCGTGGGTTTGTGCGCCAACGACTATATTGACCGCGAGGTGGATGCCTCCCTGTCCGGGGGTGAGGTTAAGCGCATTGAAATTGCCACTATTCTCGCTCGCGGCTCGGGACTGATGATTTTTGACGAGCCTGAGGCCGGTATCGACCTCTGGTCCTTTGCCAAGCTTACCGAGACCTTCCGTGCCATCCACGAAAAGCGGAACGCCACCCTGGTGGTCATTTCCCATCAGGAGCGCATTATCGATCTGGCCGACGAAATTGTCATGGTTTCGGGTGGCAAGGTTGCCAAATACGGTCCAAAGGACGAGATTTTCCCCACCATTCTGGCCAATACCCTGGCCGGGTGCAGCTATATGGCAGAGGGGGCGACAAGATGAATCAAATGGACAAAAATCTTCTGCGGGAAATTGCGGATTTGGAGGGCACACCCAAGGGGGCCTATAATATTCGCAAAAACGGCCAGCTGGAGGGCCGGGTGAATTCCGCCAATATTGTCATTGAGAGCAAGACCGACAAACCGGGCATTGATATTCATATTGCCCCCGGAACCAAGCGGGAGAGCCTGCATATCCCGGTGATTGTCACCGAAACCGGCATGAGCGACCTGGTCTATAACGACTTTTACATCGGCGATGACTGCGATGTGGACATCGTGGCAGGCTGCGGCATTCACAATTCCGGCTGCGAGACCGCCCAGCATGACGGCATTCACACCTTCTACGTGGGCAAAAATGCCAAGGTGCGCTATGTGGAAAAGCACTACGGCGAAGGGGAGGGGACCGGAAAGCGGGTGCTCAACCCCCAGACCATTGTCCACCTGGAAGAAGGGGCTTTTATTCAGTTGGATACCACCCAAATCCGGGGGGTGGACTCCACTAAGCGGGAGACCACGGTCTTTGTGGGCAAGGGCGCTGAGGTGGTGGCCAATGAAAAGCTTCTCACCCACGGGGAGCAGACCGCCGAGAGCGTAATGGAAATTATTTTGGACGGCGAGGGGGCCAGCGGCCGGGTCATTTCCCGCAGCGTGGCGCAGGATAACTCCCAGCAGGTCTTTTACCCTAAAATGACCGGCAACACCGCCTGCTTCGGCCATGTCCAGTGCGATTCTATTATCATGGGGCAGGCCAAAATTTCCTCCATTCCCGCCATTGTGGCAAACCATGTGGATGCCCAGCTGGTGCACGAGGCCGCCATTGGCCGTATCGCCGGAGACCAGATTATTAAGCTGATGACCCTGGGTCTCACCGAACAGGAAGCCGAGGAGCGAATTTTGGCAGGCTTTTTGCAGTAAAAAAAGAAGCGCTCCCGTAGGCACATAGGGGAGCTAACGAGGGAGCGGAGCGAAAAAGCGCAAGGGGGCGACCCACGCAAGCCGCCTGAAGCTTTTTTGCGCAGTCGGAGGAGTTAGTGACCCGTAATGCGCCCAACGGGAGCGTGACAAGAAAGAAGCGCTCCCGTAGGCACACCCCTCCCCCGTCATTCCGAACCGGGGCGCACCCTGGTGAGGAATTCGTATCTCCCATCCTTCCACGCTTGTCTCTATCTCATCGTTACCTTGTCATGCCTCCGGCGGGTTACTTTCCGAGCGGAGGAAAGTAACCAAAGTCCGCCGAGACTGCGGCCTCGGACTCCAAAGCCCATGGCGGCGGTACGGTTCAAGGAGTACCCGTCGTAGGGGCGCACACTGTGCGCCCGCCCGTGCCTCGTCTTTGGTGTTTCGTCCAATCGGTGTCGCTGCCGCTCCTTGTTGCCACTAATGATTAGCGCGGTAATTTGTCAGCGTCAGCAATTCAATTGCTGCAACCAATGCCGCCGTCGGTGCGGCGGGATTGCTACGCCGTGTGTGTGATTACTTAGGCTTTGCGACGGAGGACGGGATGGACGGATTTCTCGCCAGTTTGAGACCTGGTTCGAAATGACACGGATAGAACGGGTAACGGCGCGTCTGGGAAGCCGCGCCCTACGACGCAAAATCCGCCGGCTACCATGCGCAGACACGACTTGTCGTGTCTGCGCTCTGCCGAATAGCCTAAAGAATTTTTTTTGCACACGAAAACGAGCGCCCCGGTTACTGAAAACCGGGGCGCTCGTTTATTTCTTACTTCTTCTTGCGGTAGGGCGTGTCCGCCAGCGGCAGGCTGGTGCGGAACTTGCCGTCATAGTTGTAGTAGGCCAGCTGTACGGCAGGGGCTGTGGGAATGGAGCAAATTTCCCCGATGCCCTTGGCTCCGCAGGCAAGCTCAGAGTGGTTCTTTTCAATAATAATGGACTTTACATCCGGGGTTTTATCGGCACGGAACAATCCTAAGCCCGCATAGGTAACTGTGGGCCGCCCATCCTGGAGGGGGAAATCCTCGGTCAGTGCATAGCCCAAGCTCATGACAACGCCGCCCTCAATCTGACCTTCGACGCTGACCGGGTTCACTGCCTTGCCGACATCATGTGCGGCAATTACGTGCTTAACCGTGCCGTCGTCATTAAGCTCCACCAGGTGGGTGGCGTAGCCGTAGGCAATGTGGCTGATGGGGTTTTCACGGTCGGAGCCCAGCTTGTCGGTAATGCCGGTGTACTCCTGATGGAAGTTGACTCCCTCCACGTCGGCCAGGGTGCGGCCCTCCAGCGCCCACTTAAGCTCAGTAGCGGCACGGCGGGCGGCCTCGCCGGTAAAGACGGTCTGACGGGAGGCGGTGGTGTTGCCCGAGTTGGGAGCAATGGCAGTATCGGGTGCATCCCACATAACCTGATCGGGGGACAGGCCGGTGACCTGGCAGACAATTTGCACCACCACAGTACCCAGACCTTGCCCGATGCAGGCGGCTGAGGTGCGGATGTGTACCACTCCGTTTTTCACGTGGAGGGTACAGCGCCCGGTGTCGGGAATACCAACGCCCAGACCGGAGTTTTTAATGGCGCAGGCAATGCCGGCCGCGGGATTATTCTGATAGTAGGGGCGCACGGCGTCCAGTGTTTCCACAAGAGCAGTGCCCTCGTCGGCAATTTGGCCGTTGGGCAGGGTCTGTCCGGGGCGAATGGCGTTGCGGTAGCGAATTTCAAAGGGGGTAATCCCCACCAGCTCGGCTAGCTTATTAAGATTACACTCGCTGGCAAAACAGCTCTGGGTCACGCCGAAACCGCGGAACGCGCCGCAGGGCGGGTTGTTGGTGTAGTAGGCCTTGCCGTCAATCATAATGTCCTGGAAGTTGTAGGGGCCGGCGGCATGGGTGCAGGCTCTCTGAAGCACAGGACCGCCCAGGCTGGCAAAGGCACCTGAATCGGTGAGAAGGGTGGCTTTCATAGCGGTAATGTAACCGTTCTCGTCGCAGCCGGTGGTAACCTCCATCTCAAAGCCATGGCGCTTGGGGTGGCACTGAAGGGACTCGGTGCGGGTCATGGAAAATTTCACAGGCTTCTGGGTTTTAAGCGCCAAAATGGCAGCGTGGTGCTGAACGCTCATGTCCTCCTTGCCGCCAAAGCCGCCGCCCACTGCCTTGGCAACCACGCGAACCTTTTCGATGGGCAGGCCGGTTGCCTCGGCGCACTCCTTTTGGGTTTGGTAAATGCCCTGGTCGCCGGAGCAGATGACCACTCCGTCGGTATCAGGCACGGCCACGGCCGTCTCAGGCTCCAGGAAGGCGTGCTCGGTGGGAGGTGTGGTGTAGTGAGTGGTTACCACATGGGCAGAGGCCTTCAGTTTGCCCTCCGCATCACCCCGCACCAAATGCTCGTGAGCCAGCAGGTTGCCGCCCTCCTGAATTTGGGGTGCGTCGGGCGCCATGGCGTCCGCAATGGAGAGGATCGGGGCAAGTACCTCATACTCGATTTTGACCAAAGCCCGGGCTTCGTTTAAGACTTCGGGACTTTCGGCGGCAATGATTACAATGGGGTCACCGCAGAAGTGCACTTCGCCACCCACGGGAACCAGCACCCACTGGTCTTTTTTCAGGTGACCCACCTTGGGACGGCCCTCCAAATCGGCGGCGGTAAGTACGCTTACCACGCCTGGCAAAGCCTTTGCCTCGGAAATATCAATAGATTTTACAATGGCGCGGGGGTAATCGCTGCGCACCGCGCCGCCGTAAAGCATACCGGGGGCCTGAATGTCATCGGTATACTCGGCAACGCCAATGGCCTTGGCGGGCGCATCTACCCGGGGAAGACTTTCGCCCACCTTGCCGGTAAACTCCTCGTGGGGTACGGGCGTGTTCTCCCGCAGGAGTCTGGCTGCCAAAAGAACAGCTTCCTCAATCTTTTTATAACCTGTGCAGCGGCAAATGTTGTTGCGCAGGGCAAATTTTACCTCGTCCAGTGTGGGCTGGGGCTTTTCGTCAATCAGCCCCTTGGCGGAAATGACCATGCCGGGGGTACAAAAGCCGCACTGCACCGCACCGCAGTGGGTAAAGGCGTAGGCGTATACGTCGCGCTCGCGTTCGGTAAGTCCCTCGCAGGTAATGACGTGCTTGCCTTCCATTTTGGAGGTCTTTTGGACGCAAGCCTTAGTGGCCTTGCCGTCAATGAGAATCATACAGGTGCCGCAGGCCCCCTGATTGCAGCCGTTCTTCACCGAAATAAGCTTTAGTTCCTCCCGCAAAAAGGTGAGGAGCTTTACGTCCTGCTCGGTAGAAACGCTTTTGCCGTTGACGGTAAACGTAAACATGGTGTTGCCTCCTTAAATGTTGTTCCAAAATGAGGTCTGTTAGAATTTTGACTATATTCTATCACCAAAAAGAATTGGGCGCAACCCTTGCAGTCATGGCAAAATACACAAACATCTAAAAAATATTTAGGCAAAACAAAAAATTTTTTGAAAACCCCTTGACTTGCGTACGCTTAATGGTATGATAGGTGCAGTAGCAGGAGAAGTTCCGCTGATAAAACGGAGGCGAATTTAGGAAATGAAAGACCCAATCAAGTGGACGGCAAACCATATGCCCAAGAGCGAGGATAAGCAGCTGGAGATTATGTCCCTGAAGAACGTGGCAAAGGCCCGTTTCTTCCACAGCAGCTTTCCCCAGTACTCCATCACCCCCCTGGACCGGTTGGACGGCATGGCCCAGTATCTGGGGCTGGCAGGCCTGTCCGTAAAGAACGAGTCCTTCCGCTTTGGCCTGAATGCCTTTAAGGTGCTGGGCGGCTCCTTCGCCATGGCCAAGTATATTGCCCAGCAGATGGGCCGAGACGTTTCCGAAATGACGTACGATTACCTGACCAGCGAGGAATTCCGCCGGGAATTTGGTCAGGCCACCTTCTTCACCGCCACCGACGGCAACCACGGCCGGGGCGTGGCCTGGGCCGCCAACAAGCTGGGCCAGAAGGCAGTAGTACATATGCCCAAGGGCTCCAGCCAGCCCCGCTTTGACAACATTGCCAAGGAGGGCGCCACCGTCACCATCGAGGAAGTCAACTACGATGACTGCGTGCGCATGGCTGCCGCCGAGGCTGCCGAGACCAAGAACGGCGTTATCGTGCAGGACACCGCGTGGGACGGCTATGAGGAAATTCCTGCCTGGATTATGCAGGGCTACGGCACCATGGCCTCTGAGGCTGCCGACCAGCTCCGCCAGTGCGGTGTAAACCGCCCCACCCACGTCTTTGTTCAGGCCGGTGTCGGCAGTTTAGCCGGCGCGGTGGTGGGTTACTTTACAAACCTTTTTCCCAATGATCCGCCCAAGTTTGTGATTATGGAGGCTCAGGTGGCCGACTGCCTTTACCAGGGCGCGGTGGCCGGTGACGGGCAGCCCCGTATCGTGGACGGCGATCTGCAGACTATTATGGCCGGTCTTGCCTGCGGCGAGCCCAACACTATTTCCTGGGACATCCTTCGCAACCACGCCGGTGTATTTGTCTCCTGTCCCGATTGGGTCTCCGCCCGCGGCATGAGAATGCTGGGCGTTCCCGTGAAGGGTGACCCGGTGGTGATTTCGGGCGAGAGCGGCGCAGTGGGTATGGGTCTCATTGCCGCACTGATGGAAACCGAAGAGTACAAGGATTTGCGGGATGCCATCGGTCTTGACCGCTTCTCCCAGGTGCTCATGTTCTCCACCGAGGGCAACACCGACCCCATGAAGTTCCGCAAAGTCCTTTGGGACGGTGAGCACCCCACGGTGTAGTCCTACGGCCGCCATACATGGCAACCGACCACTCTTATTTTTTAAAAATATTCATTAATATATGGAGGGTAATTCAAATGGACTTTGAAAAAATCAAAGCAGCATCCCAGAGCTATAAGGCTGACATGACCCGCTTCCTCCGCGACATGATTTCCTACCCCAGCGAGAGCTGCGAGGAAAAAGAAGTTGTTATGTGCATTAAGGCCGAGATGGAAAAGCTGGGCTATGACAAGGTAGAGATTGACGGCCTCGGTAACGTCATCGGCTGGATGGGTGACGGCGAGAAGATCATCGCCATTGACTCCCATATTGACACCGTGGGCGTGGGTAACCTCTCCAACTGGACCCACGACCCCTACAAGGGCTACGAGGACGATGAAGTCATCTACGGCCGCGGCGGCTCCGACCAGGAGGGCGGCATGGCCTCCGCCGTGTACGGCGCGAAAATCATGAAGGATATGGGTCTCATTCCTGACGGCTACAAGATCATGGTGGTCGGCTCCGTTCAGGAAGAGGACTGCGACGGCATGTGCTGGCAGTACATCGTCAACAAGTACTTCTCCAGCAAGGAAGAGGCCCAGAAGAAGATTGAGTTTATTATCTCCACCGAGCCCACCGACGGCGGCATTTACCGCGGCCACCGCGGCCGTATGGAGATCCGTGTGGACGTAAAGGGAATTTCCTGCCACGGTTCCGCTCCCGAGCGCGGCGACAACGCCATCTACAAGATGGCCGACATTCTCCAGGACGTGCGCGCCCT
>CAZDDZ010000100.1:0-8795 GCA_964504285.1 uncultured Pseudoflavonifractor sp. | reverse complement strand
TGCATTTCGACTTGCAGAGCTTCCATTTGGGCCTTTTCTTCCTCCGCAGGCAGCCAGGTTTCGTCTACTTCTCGCTCCTCCAGGTGCTGAGTGCCGTCGGGAGTACAGGTGAGCACGGATATTTTCATAGCATCACCCCCCATACCTCAAACTCAGAGCCGGGAAGAATGTCGGCCACCGAGCAGAGCAGGTTGATGCTTTGCAGAGCATGGGGCTCAACGGCCGAGTTGAGAAAATAGCCCTCGTAGCCGGCGGTACTCTGCTTAAACAGGAGACGGCCGTAAAGGGGGGTTCCCTTACCCAGTTCCAGCGCAAACTGGGTAAGGGACGGACTTTGTGCCGTGCTCAAATTACAGATGTTTAGGACATTGCTCCAAACAGATGGGTAGCTACCAGAGAGGTAGCCGGTGTTCCAGTAATAGCTTTCCTGGCTGCTGTTATTAAAGCGGACGGCGCAGCTGCCGGTGTTTTGACCCAGGGCGACCAGTCTTACGGTCAGGGTGCGGAATTTGGTGAGGTCGTACCCCGACAAATCCAGATTCACCTGTCGGGCAGCCGTGGTGGTGGTCACCTTCAGCAGCCGCAGGGTGCAGTTTGCCGCCAATGCATCACCTACTGCCGTGTCAATTTTTCGAAAGTCCTCATTAAACTCCTCTCTTAAAAAGCTGTCCTCAGGCTGCCATTGGTGCAGCCCGATATTTGGCGTATTCGCCATATTACATCACCTCATTGGTATCATACAAAGGCCCTTTTTGGGGACGGTTATGTACACCCTTGCCCACTGACCGGGCTGCCGGGCTGCGGCAAAGGCTTTTTTGAGGGCGCGGTGAATACCAAAACGTGCCCAATGATATGGGACGTGAAGGGAAAGCAGGACTAAAAATGTGCTTTAAATGCCTCATTTCAAAAGGTGGGGCGGTAGATATTTGGTAGACCCGATTTTAAAAACACAAGGGAATAAAGGCGCGGTAAAAAGGGTATAGTGTAAAAAGGTACCCTTGGTTGACAATTAAAATATAATTTGCGAGTCAAAAAACATGGGGGAAAACGAGTTTTTATCGGCAAGGTAAAATTGCTTTGATTTTATATTATTCTATGTTATAATAGCAAAGCATATTATAGAGTATTGTGCCTATGCGCCAGTGTGGGGGCGTAAGGGCGCGTATTACATATCGGGCGCGGCTGCGCCTCGGATACGACGGGACTTTCCCGGAGGAAAGAGATTGAGGGTGTCGGATTGACAAAGTATGTAATCAACGGCGGCAAGCCGCTTCATGGAACACTTGAAATCAGCGGCGCGAAGAACGCGGCTGTTGCTATTATTCCCGCTGCGCTTTTGGTGGACGGGGTTTGCAGAATTGAAAATATTCCGCAGATTAGCGATGTTACTTTGATTTTAAACATTTTACAAGAGCTGGGTGCGGATGTGCGAACTGTTAACCGCACCACGGTGGATGTGGACTGCTCCCACATCCGCAACGCAAAGGTACCACACGAGCTGGCGCGGAAAATTCGTGCTTCCTATTATCTGATCGGCGCACTGCTGGGTCGGTTTGGTTCGGCACAGGTGCCACCTCCCGGCGGCTGCGATTTCGGCGGGCGGCCCATTGACCAGCACATTAAGGGCTTTGTAGCCATGGGCGCAGAGGTAGACGTGCGCGGCGGCTATATTCACGCCAACGCCAAGGGCGGCCGTTTGGTGGGCGCACAGGTTTATATGGACATGGTTTCTGTGGGCGCTACCATGAACGTGATGCTGGCGGCTGCATTGGCCGAGGGCACTACCGTGATTGAAAACGCCGCCAAGGAGCCCCATGTGGTGGACGTTGCCAACTTCTTAAACTCCATGGGCGCGGACATTATGGGCGCGGGTACAGATGTAATTAAAATTCGCGGTGTAGAGCGGCTTTCGGGGGGCATGTACTCCATTATTCCCGACCAGATTGAAGCCGGAACTTATATGGCGGCTGTGGCGGCTACCGGCGGCGAGGTGCTGATTACCAACGTCATTCCCAAGCATTTGGAGTGTATAACCGCCAAATTTTTGGAGATGGGCGTGGAGGTAGAGGAACAGGACGACGCGGTGCTGGTGCGCCGCAACGGCCCGCTGACCCGTACCAACGTAAAGACATTGCCCTATCCGGGCTTTCCCACCGATATGCAGCCCCAGGTTGCGGCTGTTCTCTGTCTGGCAGAGGGCACAAGCGTGCTTACCGAGGGCGTGTGGGACAACCGCTACCGTTATGTGGATGAGTTCCGGCGCATGGGGGCACAGGTACAGGTAGACGGCAAGGTAGCTGTGATTGAAGGCGTGTCCCGCATGACGGGAGCGCCTGTGCGGGCCTGTGATTTGCGGGCGGGCGCGGCAATGGTAATTGCCGGACTGGCTGCCAGCGGCACCACCGAGGTGGACTGTATTTATCATATTGAGCGCGGCTATGAGGACATTGTACGCAAGCTCTCCGGCATCGGCGCTGACATTCGGGTGGTCATTACACCTGACGAGGAAAAGCAGTCGCAGATGGCGTAAGGCGCGAACAGTTTCCGCGGGAAATGTGGGCATTGCGGCTACGCGTTCCAGAGGAGACCCTGTTCGACCTGGTTTATTTCGGGGGGGATAAATTATTTTAACTTTTTGCGGTGGGGGCAGAATGCCGCCACCTCTAACTTCATTTAGGAGCGATTTTTTTGTTTGAACTATGTACCTTGGCAAGCGGCTCGTCCGGCAATTGCCTGTTAATGACTGACGGCAAAACCCACATTCTAGTGGATGCCGGAATTTCGGCACGGCGGATTTGCAAGGCCCTGAAGGAGTTGGGCATCGAACCCGCGGAGCTGTCAGGCATTTTGGTGACCCACGAGCACAGCGACCACATTGCGGGTATTGCCACGCTGACCAAGCAGCTCTCCCTGCCGGTTTACGCCAGCAGAGCCGTCGGGCGGCAGCTGGAGTATCGGATTGCTTTTATTGAAAACTGCCTGCACACCTTTTGCCCCGGCGACGGGTTTGAGGTGGGCAGCTTCGGGGTAGAGAGTTTTCCAACCTCCCACGACACCAAGGAGAGCGTGGGCTATGGGCTTACCTGCGGGGGCCGTAAGGCCGCGGTGGTGACCGATCTGGGCATTGTGACCGACCAGGTACGGCAGGGCATAAAGGGAGCGCATTTGGCGGTGGTGGAGGCAAACCACGATGTGGAAATGGTGCGCACGGGGCCGTATCCCTATTACTTAAAGGCCCGGATTTTGGGTGACCATGGACATCTATGCAATGAGGACGGCGGTGCATTGGCCCGGGAAGCTGTGGAGGGCGGCGCTCGGAAGGTGGTACTGGCCCATTTATCGGCAGAGAATAACGCGCCTGGCCTGGCGCTGCGGACAGTAAAGACCTGCCTGAATGCCGCGGGTGTAGACACCGAGCGTGATGTATTGGTAGAAGTGGCACCCCGGAGCGAGGCCGGGAGACGGCATGAGGTTTGACAAGGCGCACAGGAGGATTACCGAAACAGGAGGGCCAGGATGCTGAGCGTACATATTATTTGCGTAGGCAAGCTGAAGGAAAAATTTTATATCGACGCGGTAAGCGAGTATCAAAAACGACTGGGTGGGTACTGTAAGTTTTCCATTACCGAGCTGCCTGAGGAACGCCTGCCTGACCGCCCCTCGGCAGCCCAGATTGAGGCGGCGCTGGAGAAAGAGGGGACGGCGGTGCTTTCAAAGCTGCCCAAGGGCGGCGCGGTTACCGCCCTGTGCGTGGAGGGGAAAGAGCTTTCCAGCGAGGGGCTTGCCGCAAAGATATTTGATTGGGCGGGGCAGGGGAAAAGCCAGCTGGTGTTTCTCATTGGTTCCTCCTACGGGCTTCATCCCAATGTGAAGGCAGCGGCAGATTTTAGGCTGTCTATGTCTCAAATGACCTTGCCCCATCACCTCGCCCGTGTTATGCTATTGGAGCAAATATACAGAGCCTTTAAAATCGAGGAAGGTTCCGGATATCACAAGTAAGAAGCGCGCGGCATCCGTGACGCGCCGCAAGGAGGAAAATGTATGACGTATCAAGAAACCTATGAAAAGTGGCTGACCAGCGCCGTTTTGACAGAGGGAGAGAAGGCCGAGCTGGCAGCCCTTGCGGGAGACGAAAAGGAGATAGAAAGCCGCTTTTTCGCACCGCTGGAGTTTGGTACCGCCGGTTTGCGGGGCACCATGTGCGTGGGTCTGCACCAGATGAATGTCCACGTGATTCGCCATGCTACCCAGGCCTTTGCCGAGGTCATTCTGGCCGAGGGCGGCGAGGCGGCTGAGCGGGGCGTTGCCATCTGCTACGACTGCCGTAATCACTCCCAGGATTTTGCCAGAGAGGCCGCCGGAGTCATGGCGGGCAATGGGATTCATGTGCGTATTTTTGAGAGCCTTCGCCCCACCCCGGAGCTCTCCTTCGCCGTGCGGGAGTATGGCTGTATCGCCGGCATTAATGTCACCGCCAGCCACAACCCCAAGGAGTATAACGGCTACAAGGTCTACTGGGAGGATGGCGCGCAGCTGCCCCCCCACCACGCCGATGCCATCGCCAAGAAGATGGAGGAGCTGGACATTTTTACCGCTGTGAAGCGGCTGGAATACGATGAGGCGGTTGCGGAGGGTATGGTTACCGTCATGGGCGCCGAAACCGACGAGAAGTTCCTAGGCAATGTGATGGCTCAGGTCAACGACAAGGCCACGGTGGAAAAGGTGGCGGATACCTTTAAAATGGTGTATACCCCCTTTCACGGTACAGGTTACAAGCTTATTCCAGAGGTGCTAAAGCGGCTGGGGATGAAGCACGTTATCTGTGTGCCGGAGCAGATGGTCATCGACGGTAATTTCCCCACGGTGGTGTCTCCCAACCCGGAGAATCCGGAGGGCTTTGCACTGGCAGTGGAGCTGGCAAAAAAAGAGGGCGCAGACTTTATTCTGGGCAGTGATCCCGATGCCGACCGGGTAGGTATTATGGTGCGGAACAACAAGGGTGAGTACATCACCATTTCGGGCAACCAGACCGGGGTGCTGGCGCTGGACTATCTGATTGGAGCCAAAAAGCGGGCGGGCACACTGCCCGAAAACGCAGTGGCGCTCAAGACCATTGTGACCACCGAAATGGCCCGCAAGGTGGCCGAGGTGAACGGGGTACAGTGCTTTGACACCTTTACCGGCTTTAAATTTATGGCCGAGAAGAAGAACGCCCTGGAAAAGACCGGGGAGGGCAAGGTTATCTTCTCCTACGAGGAGAGCTACGGCTACATGATCGGCGATTATGTGCGTGACAAGGACGCCGTCACCGCCGCCCTGGTAATGACCGAGATGGCGGCCTGGTACGCATCCCAGGGTAAGACCCTGTACGATGCGCTGGGGGACCTGTACGACAAGTATGGCTACTACGGAGAGCAAACCCTTAATTTGGTTATGCCGGGACTGGACGGGCTGGCCAAGATGAAGGCACTGATGGAAAATCTGCGCGCCAAGCCGCTTACCGAGATTGCCGGTGTGGCGGTGACCGGACGGAAGGACTATGCCGACGGCACCGATACCGACGTGGAGACCGGCAAGGTGACTGAGATGGAGCTTAAGGGCTCCAATGTGCTTAAGTACAAGCTCGCCGACGGGACAGACCTGGTGGTGCGTCCCTCGGGCACCGAGCCGAAGGTAAAGGTTTACATTCTGGCAAACGGCAAGGATAGGGCGGAATGTGATGAGAAGGTAACCAAGTACGCCGAGTGGGCGGAAGGCTTGAAGAAGTAAGAGAAAGGTCCTGTTTCCTGCACCGTATGGTGCGGGAAACAGGACCTTTTTTGCTGTCAATAAATCTTTTGTCCTACAATTACAGAAGGAAAGATAGCGTGAAAGAAACCCTTGTCTGGGCTATTTTTTAAGTTTAGAAGAAAATGAGACCCCCGGGTAAAAGCCCGGGGGTCTCATTTGGGGATGGTATATTAGGAGGCGGCGGGTTTCATGTCGGAGACATTAATGATGTAGGTCTCCACGTAGTCGGCGTTCCAAGTAATCTCGACCTTGACAGCCTTGGTGTTAAAGGCGGTATCAGTCACACTCATGGGGCCGGCCACAACCTTGACGGAGGTGGCGCCGTTGGCAAAACCGTCGAAGGAGCCATAGTTCTGCAGCTCGCCGAAGGTGGTACCGTTAGTGCTGGTGGCAATCTTGACATTGCCACTGGTAGCGGACACACCGGCAGGAGCAGTGAACTTATAGGCAATGTAGTGACCCTCGGCGGAGCCTTCCTGAATGTTGCCGGCAACAGCCTTGGCCAGGGTGCCGGACATGGAGATGGTGTAGCCATCGGTAGCTACGAGAGCACCCTTATTGGCGTTGCCAAGCTCAAAGGTAGCAGCCTTGCCATCGTTGATGATGTAGGCCTTGACCAGCTTGTCGGCGGAGGTGATGTAGACGATCTTGCTGTCAGCAGTCAGATCGCCGATGCCGGGAACAATAGCGCCGTCAGCGTCGGTGGCAGTCAGGTCGTCCACAGTGTAGGCGGAGGCCAACTCGACAACAGCGCCACCCTTCAGGGTAATATACTTACCGCTAACAGAGGTGATGACACCGGCAGCAGTGTCGCCAGAAGCGACAATAGCCAGGGTGGCAACGCCGTCCTTGTCTTCGGTATAAGTGTAAATGTTGCCAATCTGCATGCCAGACTCAACAGCCTCGGTGGTCAGGGTGACCTTTTCACCGTTGACAACCATGCTGTACTCGTAGCCCTTAGCGGTCTGAGAAGCGTAGCTGTTGCTCAGCGCGTAAGCGTACTTAGCATCGGTAGCAGTCTTGCCCACAGCCTCGACAAGGATGAAGGAAGCAAAGGTCTTGGCATCGTCCTTTACATAGGTAACAGAAGCGTTTTTAGCAATGCCGGGGACATTGTCCACACCCTTAACGGAGGAGATAGTCTCCTTATCACCGGACTTGCTGTAGAACAGAACCACAGTGTTGGCGTCCATCAGGATAGAGGTCTTGGTGCCCTCTTCGTCAGCCACATTACTGTCCAGCTTCATCTCGGGCTTGCCGGCAGTGTAAGCACCGTTGGTGTAGGCGGAAGTAGCGACCTTCGCACCGGCAACCATGGCGCTGTCCTTGTTCAGGGTGTATGGATACACGCCGTAGAGGCCAGTGTAGTTACCGTCGTTAATAGCTGTAGCAGCATCGTACAGACCGCTGTTGGCGGCATCGTCACCAGTGGTAATATTGTCAACAACAGTCAGGGTCTCCTGGGTGCCGTCGGCCAGAACAGCCTTGACCTGAACAGTCCTCACACCGAAGTCAGAGGTAACCTGAATACCGGTCACATAGGCGTAGAGCACAGTGCTGGCGGTAGTCTCTTCGGTGGGGAGATAAACAGCAATCTCACCAGCCTGGTTGAGGTAGAAGATACCGGCCACAGCCTTGGAGAGGGTCAAGCTGTCAATATAAGTCTTGGCGACCTGAGCAGGAGAGGCAGGGCTTGCATTGCCGGCGTTAGCAGCCACGGTGTAGGTGGTGCCATCGATGACGGCCTTTGCCTTGCTGTCCTTCAGGGCGGAGACGGTGCCGGTGACTTCGGTAGCCTTGGCGACAACGGCCTTGCCGCTGGTGCCGACGGTAGCGTAGTTCACGTAGTCGTCCTTTTTCAGGTCGGCAGAGCCGGACACGTCGGCAATCTTGCGGGTGCCCAGACCGCTAATGGTGACGTTGGTGCTGTCAATCTTGGTGACTTTGCTAAAGGTGTAGGCGGTCTTCAGGACAAAGTCCAGTTTGCCATCGGCATTGGAGTCGATGAAACGGCTGCCATCCTTGGCGACGGGGGTATAGTTACCAACAGTGTAGTTGGTGGAATACTTGATGTTAGAGCTGTCGCTCAGGCCGCTGTTAGTCTTGAACTTGGCAAGGTCGATGGTGTTGTCAGTCCAGGTGTACTCCTTAGTTTTGCCAGTAGCAACGATGAAGGAGGAGTCAGTGTTGTCGTTGCCGTGGGTGTAGTAGACAACCTCCTGGCCTAGCAGAGCCACGTCGGTGGAGACCTTGATGGTCTTTGCGCCGGTGGCGGTCACTTCGCCCTTGTTGGAGTCGGTGGTGATGTAGGGGTAAATGGTGGTCTTGCCGGCATCCATGGCACCAGAAGCAAAGATGTTGGCGAACTCGTTAGCAACCACAACGCCAGTGTACTTGGTCAGGTTGTAGTTGGACTTAGCCAGAGTGACGACGACGCCGTCAGCGGTCACAGGGGTATAGCCCTTGAGGTACTTGATACCCATGTCAATCTGGAAATCGGGCTTAACGGTGCTGGCGAAGAGGGTGTTATAAATCATCTGGGCAGCGTTGTCGCGGGTGAGTTCCTCGGTGGACTTCTGGGAAATACCCTTGAGGAGACCGGCGCTCTGGGCGTCGCGCATGATGTTGACGCTCCACATGGTATCGTTCTGATACTTGCTGGCATCGGCATCATAGCCCAGTGCGACCAGCAGCATCTTAGCGGCGGCGGCCACAGTGACCTTATTGCTAGGCAGGAAGCTGCCAGCGCCGTCACCGGCAACAATCTTGACGGAGTAGCAGTAGTTGATAAAGCCCTCGGCCCAGTTGCCCTTAACGTCCTTCAGGCCGGTGTCGATGCCCTTGAAGGCACTCTCATCGGCGGTACCCATCATAATAAAATAAATGAGCTTGGACATGGTGGCACGGTCAACGGTCTCGGCGGGGGCAAAGGAACCGTCGGGCTTGCCGGCGATGATGCCCAGGTCGACCATCAGGTTGACGGCCTCTTTGTTGGTGACCTTATC
>CAZDDZ010000099.1:0-8936 GCA_964504285.1 uncultured Pseudoflavonifractor sp. | reverse complement strand
TTTTTGATATGAGTAAATTACTTTTTGTAAATGCTTGCGTGCGGGGGGAACGCTCCCGCACGTTAAATCTCGCCCGAAATTTTTTAGATGCCTATACCGCTGCCCACCCGGAGGACAGTATTGTCGAGCGGGATTTGATGGAGATGCGCCTTCAGCCCCAATACCCCGAGGTGCTGGAGCGGCGGGATGCGCTTTGGGCCGCCGGACGGCTGGACGAGCCTATGTTTGAGCCGGCCCGCCAGTTTGCCGGGGCCGATAAAATTGTCATTGCCGCCCCATTCTGGGATTTGGGCTATCCTGCCATTCTGCGCATTTACCTGGAGGCCGTCTCGGCAGTGGACATCACCTTCGGGTATGGCCCAAACGGGGACGGCGTGGGGCTGTGCAAGGCGGATAAGCTTTTGTTCATTACCACCCGGGGCGGCGACTTCTCCGGGGTGGACAAGGCATGGCAGGAAAGCGGCGCCAGCCACTTGAGGGCCCTGTGCGCCATGTACGGAATACCGGATTTTCAGGTTCTCTGTGCCGAGGGGCTGGATGATGTGCGCAACGATGCGGAAGCACTGATGGCGGATGCCCGGGAGCAGGGCAAGACCATGGCGAAGTTTTTTTAATTTGCACACCGAGGATGGAGCGCATAGCAAAATAGCACCCCCGGCGACCGGGGGTGCTATTGCGGTGCCAGATAGGAAATAAATGGCAGGTTTCGTGCCACGCCATACACCAGCAGGTACCCCACCATGACCCAGATCATAACATTCTGCTTCCGGGTGAGCCGGGTAATGCCCGTTTTAACATAGCGGTGGGCCGAGCCGACCAGAAGTACCGCCAGCGCAGGCAGTAGCAGCAGCAGACCCGCATTGGCGCGCCAGGCGGCGGCAAAGTCGAGCCGCAGCAGAGCCAGACACATTCTCGTCACTCCGCAGCCAGGACACCACAGCCCGGTGAGAAAATGGATGGGGCAGGGAACGGACAGCCCTGTCAGACGGCAGAAAAGGGCGTAGGCGAGCCCGATTCCCAGAATCAGGCCCGCCCACGCAAGAAGTCTGACAAGGCGGCCCTTAGAAGTCGTCGCCGCCATAGTAGTAACGGTTGAGCTCGCTCTGAATGAGGGCCCAGGCCACAATTTCCAGACCCACAATGGAGAGAATCAAGTACAGGATAGCCTGACTGCCGGTGGGGATGCCGCGTTCGGCGCGGGCCTGGTCAAGCTTATCACCCATTTTGTAGCACCAATAAATGCTGTAAATACCACAGGTGATGATGGTAAAGAGCAGGGCCATGCCGCCGGTGGTGGAGCCCCTGCCGGTGCACTCGTTGGAGTCGTCGGTCAGGCATACAAACCAGTAAAGTCCGTAAATGCCACAGGTAATGATGCTTAGGAACACACACATGCCTACGCTGCGATGCCTCATAATTGTTTCCTCCCAATCTCGTCTTTCTACATTTAGTATACGGCCTGGGGCCAGTGAAATCAATAAATTATTTCTTAAAATAAGGGTAAAAAAAGATGAAAAAGATTCTCTTGCTCACCACCGGCGGCACCATCGCCTCCCGCCCAGGCACGGAAGGACTGTCCCCCGACATGAGCGGCGCGGACTTGGCGGAGCGACTGACTAACCTCACCGGCAGCTACGATTTGACCATTCGGGACATTCTGTTCCTGGACTCCTCCAACATCCAGCCCGAGGAGTGGCAGCTCATCGCCCGAGCGGTTTACGATGTGCGAGGCAGCTTTGACGGTGTGGTGGTCACCCACGGAACCGATACCATGGCCTACACCGCGTCAGTGCTTTCGTTTATGCTGCGGGGCATTTCAATCCCTGTGGTACTTACCGGGGCGCAGCTTCCCATTGAGCATCCCCTCACCGACGGATTGGAGAATTTGCGCACCGCCCTGGCGACGGCAGCTGCGGGGAAGGGGGGCGTATTTGTGGCCTTTGACCGCAAGGTGATTTTGGGCTGCCGGGCGGTTAAGACCCGTACCACCGGGTTTGACGCGTTTGAGAGCGTCAATTGGCCCGCAGTGGCGGAGGTGGACGCGGGAGGCTTGCACCTCAGGCATGAGGCATTACCCCCGGAGGCAGGGGAGTGCGTCCTCCGGGACGAGCTGTGCCGGGACGTGTTTCTCATTAAGCTTACTCCCGGCCTGAACCCGGAAATTTTTGACCGCCTTTTAGAGATGCATTACCGGGGCGTGGTGATTGAGGCCTTCGGTGCCGGAGGGCTCCACTTCATTCGCCGGGATTTGATTGCCAAGCTCCATACTGCTGTTCAGGCGGGACTGACGGTGGTGGTCTGCTCTCAGTGTCTGTACGAGCGCAGTGACTTTTCCCTCTATCAAGCGGGGCAAAAGGCACTGGCCGAGGGGGTCATTCAGGGCTATGACATGACCACCGAGGCAGCAGTGACCAAGCTCATGTGGGCCTTGGGACAGACTGAGGATTTAGCCGAGGTACGTGCGCTGTTCACCAAGAATCTCTGTGGGGAGATTAGCGTATAGACGCGGGGAGCGGGGCTTGAGCGCTGTCTCAGAATAAAAATCCGGCAGACGCAAGGTTGCGTCTGCCGGATTTTTTACATTTCTCTGCGCCCTTCCAGTGCCCGCATGAGGGTGGCATCGTCGGCAAATTCCAGGTTGCTGCCTACCGGGATGCCGTAGGCCAGACGGGTTACCTTTATCTCAAAGGGCTTCAATAGCCGGGAGAGGTACATGGCAGTAGCCTCCCCTTCGGTGTCGGGGTTGGTGGCCATAATGACCTCTCGAATCTCTCCGGCAGCTACTCGCTCCACAAGGGACTTGATGTGCAGGTCGTCGGGTCCCACATGGTTCATGGGGGAAATGACCCCGTGGAGCACATGGTAAAGTCCCTCATATTCCCGGCTGCGCTCAATGGCAATTACGTCCTTGGGGTCGGCCACCACGCAGACCACGCCGCTGTCCCGCTTGGGACTTTTACAGATGGAGCAGGGGCCTTCTCCTTCGGTAAGGTTCTGGCATACGGGGCAGCAGGAGATAGCCGCCTTAGCGGCGGTAATGGCCTGGGCAAAGGCGGCGGCATCCTCGTCAGGGAGGGAGAGGACGAAGAAAGCCAGCCGCTGGGCCGACTTTTTGCCCACGCCGGGCAGGCGGGCGAATTGCTCCACCAGCTTTTCCAGGGTGGGGGGGAAATACTGCATGAGAAAAACCTCCAAAAGGGAAATAGGCGGCCCAATGGAATGGGGTCCTACGTCAAAAGTTTATTGATGTCAAGGGCACGGCAAACGGGGTCCAGGGCGGAGCAGGCAACCCAGTCCCCCTCCGGCGGGCAGGACATTTTTACGGTGTGCGCCACGGTGCCTGGCATCAGGTAGCTGTTATGGGGCACGTTGGGGCGGCTGAGGAAGGAGTCACCGGCCCGGAGTACCCGGATTTCCGGTGTGCCGCACAAATCCTCTACCAAGAGCATAACTCCCTCCTGCACCACGTTTAGCTCGAAGGTCATTCTGTGCAGGTGGCTGTTCTGCCAGCCGCTGGTTTCACCGGCCTGAGTGCGGATATAGGAGCTGCCGTCGGTGTGGCGCAGACGAAAGCGATACTCGCCGTTGTCCATCCGCTCGTGGAGTGTACTCACACCTAAGCGGGCGGCCTCCTCCGGGGTAAGAGAAGTGGGCATGGCTTAACCTCTCAAGCTTTCTACGGCGGCGGCGGGATCGGCCGCCCCAAAGACGGCGGAGCCTGCTACCAGCACGTTAGCGCCCGCCGCTACGCAAAGCTTGGCGGTTTCGGCATTTACGCCGCCGTCTACCTCCAAGTCGCAGGTGGGGCAGTATTGGTTAATATATCCGCGCAGGGCGGTAAGCTTGGGCAGCTGGTCGGCCATAAAGGACTGACCGCCAAAACCGGGCTCCACAGTCATCAAAAGGATTAGGTCAAGGCCGTCCTGAAGATAGGGGATCACCGCCTCGGCGGCGGTAATGGGGCGCAGGACAATGCCCTTTTTTACGCCGTGCGTCTCCATCAGGCGCAGAGCGGCCTTAATTTGAGGGGGCATATCGGCCTCCAGATGGACGGAGAGAAGATCGGCGCCGGCTTTGGCAAAGGCCTCGATATATCGGACGGGCTTTTCCACCATGAGATGCACGTCCAAAAACATGTCGGTGCACTTGCGCAGAGACTGCACCACCGGCACACCGATGGAGATGTTGGGCACAAACATGCCGTCCATTACATCTACATGAAGCCAGTCGGCGTTGGGTACCCGCTCAATATCCCGCTGGAGATTTGCAAAATCGGCGGAGAGGATGGAGGGAGATATTTTAACCATTCTTTAATCGCTCCTTTATGGGGGTTTCACAACCATGGGGTATACTCGTTTTAGGATAGAACCTGTATTCATAGGCTCGCACAACCGCCTTTTCGGGCGAAATCGCCCCATACATCGGCGAAAAGCCTTGTAATACGTCGGTATGACGGCAACTTTTCGCCTTGCCTGAGACGATTTCACCTCAAAAATTCGGCCACGAGAGCTATGAATACAGGTTCTAAGCACCGGAGACTCGTCCGCGGCATAGGATAGCCCAGCGGAAACGCCCCGAAGCGCAGTTTTGGGTTCTTCCCCCCCGTACGGCATTCCCACAGGACGCCTCCGGGTGGCCGCCGCTTTCAGATAGTCCCCCGCCGGGCGTGCCCGGCGGGGGGCAATCAGTCGTCAGTTGTAAAAGTCGGCCGTAGTGACCACCTGCGCATCGTACCCTGCCTTGCGCAGGGCTTTTAGAATGCTGTCCTTGTGGACATGCCCGAAGGCCTCCAGGGTGACCCGCAGCTCCACGCCGCTTTGACGGTTGATGTTTACAAACTGGTTGTGCTCCAGCTTAATGATATTACCGTTTTCACCCGCCACAATACCGGCCACCCGCAGCAGCTCGCCCGGTCGGTCAGGCAGTTGCACTGAGAAGGTGAAGATGCGTCCCCGGTTAATGAGTCCGTGCTGCACCAGAGAGGAGATGGTAATCACGTCCATATTTCCCCCTGATAACACACTGACTACATTTTTGCCCTTAACGTCCAGATGGGATAGGGCGGCTATGGTCAAAAGACCGGCGTTTTCCACCACCATCTTGTGCTTTTCCATCATATCCAGGAAGGCATCCACCAGCTCGGCGTCCTCAATCGTGAGAATGCGGTCAATGTTCTTCTGGATATAGGGAAATACTAATTCGCCGGGGGTTTTCACGGCTACACCGTCGGCAATGGTCTCAACCTTGGGCAGTGTGACGATGTGCCCCGCCTCCACACTGGCCTTCATGGAGGCGGCTCCCGTGGGCTCTACGCCGATAATCTGCACGTTGGGATTAAGGAGCTTAGCCAGGGTGGACACTCCGGCAGCCAGGCCGCCGCCGCCGATGGGCACCAAAATCACATCCACGTCGGGCAGACTTTGAAAAATCTCATAGGCGATGGTACCCTGACCCGTAGCGACGGCCAGGTCGTTAAAGGGGGGGATGTAGGTTAAGCCCTCCTCGGATACAAGAGCCTGGGCCCGCTCCGCCGCGTCGTCAAAGGTCTCGCCGTGCAGAATGACCCGAGCGCCCAAGTCCTTGGTGTTGTTGACCTTTACTAAGGGGGTGGTGGTGGGCATGACGATGGTGGCGGGACAGCCCGCCGCCTGGGCGGCGTAGGCGACGCCCTGGGCGTGGTTGCCTGCCGAGGCGGTGACCAGTCCCTTGGACTTCTCCTCCTCGGTGAGAGTGGAGAGCTTAAAGTAAGCGCCCCGAATTTTGTAAGCACCTGTGACCTGCATATTTTCCGGTTTTAAGTATACATTGTTTCCGGTGGCCTTGGAGAAGGCGGGACTGTGCACCAAGTCCGTATTGGCAATAACCCCCGCAAGTACCCCACGGGCGGCCTTGAAATCTTCCAGCGTCATCATACGACAGGACTCCCTTTTTTCACGTTCTCTTTATTCTAATGAATTATGTGTGCAAAGTCAACGAGTTCTTGACACTCAAGGCATTTGGGCGGTACAATACTATAATAAGGCAGAAGCTTGCCTCTGCCCGGTCTCTTGTTATGATTTGGAGGAAAAAGCTATGGCAAAAGTGGTAAAAAAATCAGTTACCCCCATTTACTTGGTGGCGGTTCTTTGGGCAGCGTGGGCGCTTTTGTTTCCGCTGTATGCCCCTGTGCACTATATCCTGGCTGCCGTAGCGTCGGTACTGGTCTTTGTTGTGTCCAAGGCGGTGTTCCCCGACAAGACCTTCCAGACCCCTGACCCCGAGCCTAAGGCCGAGGCCAAGACCGCTACAAAGGCGGAGAAAAAGTCCACCGGCAACCCGGAGCTTGACAAGGTGATTGACCAGCGGGACAAGGCTCTGACCGAGATGCGCCGTCTGAACGACAATATTAAGGGGGAGAAAATCTCCGCCCAGATTGACCACCTGGAGGACGTGACGGGAAAAATCATCGGTCACGTCATCGAAAATCCCAGAAAGCTGTCCCAAATCTCCCAGTTCCTCAATTTTTACCTGCCTACCACCCTCAAGCTCTTAAATGCCTATGACCGCATGGACGAAACCGGCGTTTCCGGCACGAATATTGATGGCACCATGGGTAAAATTGACTCTATGATGTACACTGTGACCGCCGCCTTTGATAAGCAGTTGGATGCCCTTTTCGGCGATGAGGCGCTGGACATTTCCACCGACATTACCGTCATGGAAAATCTGCTGGCGCGAGAAGGCCTGGGCGGAACGCAGATGGGTATTTAAATCAAAGAAAAAGAAAAATAGTCTGTCGATGACGGATTTTTTCTTCATGAAAGGACGCATGAATGATGGCTGACAATATGGATATGATTCCCGAACTGACCCTGGAGGGTGCTCCCGATCCCGTGCTGACCGAGACGGCTACCGCTGTGGCGGAGGCCACCATGAAAACTCCCGAGGCACCCAGCCTGACCTTGGAGGGCGCAATTACTTTGGAGGACACCGCCGCCGCCCAGAAGGAGAAAGAGGCCAAGGCAGTTCAAATCGACGAGAGTATGCTCACCGAGGCCGAGCGGAAGATGGTCAATGACTTCTCCGAGAAGATTGACATCACCGATTCTAACGTAGTGCTGCAGTACGGCGCATCTGCTCAGAAGAATATTGCCGGCTTCTCTGAAAACACCCTTAACTCCGTCCGCACCAAGGATTTAGGCGAGGTGGGCGAGGCTCTTTCCGGCCTGGTGGTTCAGCTCAAGGGCTTTTCCGCACCCGAGAAAAAGGGAATCGCCGGATTCTTTCAGAAAAAGCGCAACGAGCTGGAGGAAATGAAGGCCAGCTACTCCAAGGCTGAGACCAATGTCAACAAGATTGCACAGGTGCTGGAAACCCATCAGGTTACCCTGATGAAGGACATCGCCATGCTTGACCAGATGTATGATCTGAACACCAAGTATTATAAAGAGCTGACCATGTATATCATTGCCGGCAAGAAGAAGCTACAAAAGGTGCGCGAAACTACACTGGAGGATTTGCGCAAAAAGGCTGCCGAGACCGGCGCACAGGAGGATGCCCAGAAGTATAACGACATGGCAAACCTCACCAGCCGCTTTGAGAAGAAGCTCCACGACCTGGAGCTTACCCGCATGATTTCCATCCAGATGGGTCCCCAGACCCGCCTGATTCAGAATAACGATACCCTTATGCTGGAGAAAATCCAGTCCTCGCTGGTGAACACCATCCCCCTCTGGAAGAGCCAGATGGTGCTGGCATTGGGTCTGGAGCACTCCCGTCAGGCCACTGCCGCCCAGAGCGCCGTGACCAATATGACGAACCAGCTCCTCCAGAAGAACGCCGACATGCTCAAGATGGGCACCATCGAAACGGCCAAGGAGGCCGAGCGCAGCGTGGTGGACATCGAGACCCTCCAGCACACCAACCAGCAGCTTATCTCCACCCTGGATGAAGTTATGAATATTCAAAAAGAGGGCGCGCAGAAGCGCAGAGAAGCAGAAGTGGAGCTGGGCCGCATCGAGGGCGAGCTGAAGCAGAAGCTTTTGGAACTGCGAGGGTAAGAAAGTGAGCCGTCGTCGCGCCGAGTGGCGCGTCCCAAGCGTTTGCGCAGCAAACCTTGATGCCGGGCGGATTCACTCCGCCCGAGCAGATAGAGGAGCCACGGGGACCCATGGGACACTTGTGTTCCATGGGACGGGCGAGCCCAAGCAGAAGCTTTTGGAACTGCGCGGGTAAGAAAGCGAGCCATCGTCGCGCCGAGTGGCGCGTCCCAAGCGTTTGCGCAGCCATAGAGAACGGTGCCCGCTGTTGCGTATGATTTACAGGCGAAGGAGTAAACTATGAAGTTTTTCAAAAAACAGGGCGTCGCCATTTTGATTACCCTTGTTATTATTGCCGGTGCCATCGGCATTGGACAGTGGCGCAAGCCGGTAGAGCAGGTTAACCAAGGGGTTAGTAACGGCGAGAGTCTGGACACAACGCTGTCCACCGGCAAATATGAGGGCTACCTTTATGATCAGGCCGGAGTACTGGATAACGCCACCCGGTCGAGCATTTTGCTCTACAACGCCAACTGGGATAACCGCTACAACAGCGTAATTGCCTTTGTCTCCACTCAGAGCCTGAGCGGGGGCAGCGTTGAAGACTTTGCGTGGGATAACGGCATCGATATGGGACTGGGTGAGGGTGACGCTATTTTGGCGGTCTCGGCTGAGGACGGCGTTTACTATGTCGCCACCGGCAACGACTTTTCCACAATTATCACCGGCAATGTGGAGAATATGCTCTCTGGTATTCTGAATGAAGCCTACAACAATGAAAAGTTCGCCGCTGGTACCATGGACTTTTACAAGGCTATGAACGGCGTGTATCTGGATAATTTCGGCGTTGGTAACGACTATGAGGAGTACGACTCTGCCGGCGGCTGGGTGGTGATTCTGGTGGTAATGCTGGTGGTG
>CAZDDZ010000098.1:0-9130 GCA_964504285.1 uncultured Pseudoflavonifractor sp. | reverse complement strand
AACAGGGTGAAAGTATTGCTACGACTTGGTTTTTGTTTTGTTCAGCAGACATTATCTAGGAACCCTCTGATTTAATTAAAGCTTCCCTAGAATTTCACTGACTGTCGGGTGAGGAAAAACAGTCCGGGCAAGCTGTTCTTCGGTCATTCCCGCCACAATGGCCGCGGTCAGGCCGCCAATCATCTCTGAGGCGTGAGGGCACATGATTTGCGCGCCAACCAGCGCGCCGTCCTCCGCACTGAAAATAAGCTTGGAAAAACCGCGCTCCGCCCCTTCCACCATGGCTTTCCCGTTGGCGGAGGTAAGGGACTTTCGCACCGTGACCGCCCTGCCTGCCGCCTTGGCCTCGTCTGCAGTAATGCCCACCGCGGCGATTTCGGGGCTGGTAAAAACGCAGGCAGGCATCAAGCTCAGTTCCTTCGCTACTCCCTGTCCAAACATCCCTCGCACCGCGTTTTTTGCCTGGTTTTCCGCCGCGTGCGCCAGTTGAGTTCCACCCGCCACCACATCGCCCACGGCGTAAAGCCCCTTCACCGAGGTCTCAAAGTCCGTGTTTACGTGGACATAGCCCCGCTCCATCTCCGGCTCCGCTCCGGGCGCAAACAATCCCTCGGTCTCCGCCCTTCGTCCGGTGCAGACCAGTACGCAATCGCACCGTATCTGCGCGGCGGTCTCCTTTTCCGTGTAATGGCAAACCAACTCGCCGCCGTCAGCTTTGATCTCACTCACCAGAGCCCCGGTATGAATCTCCACACCGCGTTTTTTGAAAATCATGGCAAGGTTTTGAGAAAGCTCTCTGTCCATATTGCTCAGCACCCGGGGCAATGCCTCCAAAATGGTGACCTCACGGCCCAGGTCGGAGAAAATTTGGGCGAATTCTACCCCCACCACACCGCCGCCGATGACCACCAGCCGTTTTGCGTCCGCTCCCTGCCCCACCAGCAGCTCATCGCTGGTGACCACACCGGGCAGGTCAAGGCCGGGAACAGGCGGGCGGGCAGGCTTGGAGCCTACGGCCAAAAGAATATGGTCGGCGGTATAAATTTCTCCGTCAACGCTCACTTTCCCCTGCCCCTCTACCCTGGCATTTCCGAAAAGCGTTTCCACTTTACCCATTTTAAGCTGCATCTCAATGCCGCTTCGGAGGGCGGTGGTCACCGTCCCCACTCTTTCAAACATGACCTTGGTATCGCAGGATACGCCCGCCGCGGTAATGCCCAGCTCTTGACTATGCGCCGCCTCATGATAGGTGCGCGCCGCCCGCAGAAGGGCCTTGGTGGGGATGCATCCACGGTTAAGGCAGGTTCCGCCCATCTCCCGCCGCTCGGCCACCGCTACCGTTCTTCCAAGAGACGCGGCCTCCAGCGCCGCTGTATAGCCGCCGGGGCCCCCGCCAATGACAAATAAATCAAAATGTGCCATGGCTATTCTCCAAGCTCATACCGCAGCTTTGGGCTGCGGGCGGCGGTGACCTCATCCGGTCTGCCGATGGCGGTGCGGACAGGGGCCGCCTGAACGGCGGCAGGATTCTCTCTGGCTTCCCGTAGCAAATCAATGATGAGGTCGCAGGCCCAGTCCAGAGTCTCCTTGCTCTCGGTCTCGGTGGGCTCTATCATGAGCGCCTCCTCCACGATGAGCGGGAAGTACATGGTGGGGGCGTGCATCCCCCTGTCCAGCATTGCTTTTGCTATATCCTTGGCAGTGACGCCGGTCTCCTGCTTTAAATCGGCCAGGGACATGACGAATTCATGCATGCAGATACCATCGGCGGCAATTTTGCAGTAGGGCGCAAGGCGATGGCGCATGTAGTTGGCGTTGAGCACTGCCATTTGGGAGGCTTCCCGCATACCCGCCTGACCCAGCACCAGCATATAGCACAGCGCTCGGAGAGAAACCAGGAAATTACCGTAAAAGGCCTTTACACTGCCAATGGTCTGGGGCGGGTCGGCAAAGCGGAAGCCGTCCACGGTCTTAGCTGCGCAGAACTTGGGCAGATAGGGGGTCAGCAGCTTCTTGGCGCCCACCGCGCCGGAGCCCGGGCCGCCGCCGCCGTGGGGGGTGGAGAAGGTCTTATGAAGGTTGAGGTGTACCACATCAAAGCCCATGTCGCCCGGCCGCGCTACCTCCATAACAGCGTTGAGATTTGCGCCGTCGTAGTAATTCAGGCCGCCCGCCTCATGGACAATTTTCGTAATTTCTAAAATATTTTTGTCGAACAGCCCCACCGTGTTGGGGTTTGTAAGCATCAGCCCCGCTGTGTCGGCGCCCACGGCGGCACGCAGCGCATCCAAATCCACGCATCCGTCCGGGCCGGAGGGTACGTTCACCACCTGGAAGCCGCACATGGCGGCGGTGGCGGGATTGGTCCCGTGGGCTGAGTCAGGCACAATGACCTTGGTGCGCTTCAGGTCGCCCCGCGCCCGGTGATAGGCCTTGACCAGCAGCATCCCGGTCAGCTCACCATGGGCGCCCGCCGCCGGCTGAAAGGTAATGGCATCCATGCCGGTTACTTGGCAGAGCAGCTGTTCCGCCAGCGTCAGCGCCTCCAGACAGCCCTGGGCCGTATGCGGGGGCTGAAGAGGGTGAATGGCAGAAAAGCCCGGCAAAGCGGCAATTTCCTCATTGAGGGCGGGATTATACTTCATGGTGCAGGAGCCCAGGGGATAAAAACCGTTATTGACGCCAAAGGTCTGCCCCGCCAGCTCGGTATAGTGGCGGGCAATATCAATCTCAGCTACCTCTGGCAGATGTAATGGGCTTTCCCTTTTCATGAATTCAGGCAACACGGCTTGCGGCACATCACAGTCAGGTAATATGGTACATTCGCGCCCGGGAACACCCCGCTCAAAAATCAGCTTCATACCCCTGCCACCTCCTTGGCCAGCGCAACCACCCGATCTATGTCGGCCTTGGTATTTTTCTCGGTACAACACCATAGAATGCCGTCCTCTACAGGCAATCCGCCCAAAATGTCCGCCTCCTCCAGCCGGGCAAGGAGCCGCTGCGCCGGTACCGGGCAGGTCATGCAAAACTCGTGAAAAAATTCTCCGGAATGCACCAGGTCAAAGCCTTTCATTTTACCCAGTTCATTTGCCAAGTAGTGCGCCTTGGCGTGGCACTGGCTTGCCGCCTGTGTAAGCCCCTGCGCGCCCATGGCGGATAAGTAAACCGACGCTGTCATGGCGCAAAGCGCCTGGTTGGAGCAGATGTTGGAGGATGCCTTTTCCCGGCGGATATGCTGCTCTCTGGCCTGAAGGGTCAGCACAAAGCAGCGGTTTCCCTTATCGTCTGTGGTTTCACCCACAATACGGCCGGGCAGCTTACGGCAAAGCGCTTGGGTAGCCGCCATAAACCCCAGGTAGGGGCCGCCAAACCCAAGGGGCAATCCCAAGGGCTGTCCCTCCCCTACGGCAATATCCGCGCCGCATTCCCGCGGTGTTTGAAGCAGCGCTGCCGCAATTGGGTTTATACCCATGATGAATTTGGCTCCGGCGGCGTGGGTGAGCGCGCCCACAGCTTCGGCATCCTCCAGAACACCCCAGTAGTTGGGCTGCTGAAGGTACACACCGGCGTCCTCCTCCCCCAGCATAGCCTTGAGGGCGTCTAAATCGGTCTTGCCGTCCTTGACAGGGATCATTTCTGCCGGTGCATCGGCTCCCCGGCAGTAGGTGAGAATAGTCCCAATTACCATGGGATTCGCCGCGCCCGAGATGAGAATGCGCTGCCGCTTTCTTTCCCGGCACATGGCCGCCGCCTCGGCGGCGGCGGAAGCACCGTCGTAGACCGAAGCATTAGAGACATCCATACCGGTGAGGGCGCAAATCATGGTCTGGTACTCAAAGATGGACTGAAGCACTCCCTGGCTGATTTCAGCCTGATACGGAGTATAGGCGGTAACAAATTCCTCCTTGGCGGTAACCCGCTTGACAATGGCGGGAATCACATGATCGTACGCCCCCGCTCCACGGAAAATGCTTCCGAAAACGTGGTTCTTTGCAGCCATGCGTCCCATCAAAGCAGAAACCTCCCACTCGCTCATACCGGGGGTGGCGGCGCTGCCGTCCAGGCGCATCTCCTGCGGCACATCGTGATAGAGCTCCTCCAGAGAGCCCAGCCCCAAGCTGCGGAGCATTTCCTGCCGCTGGGCGGCAGTTGAAGGTATGTAACTGCCCATCATCAGCCTTTCTCGCAGAAAGCGGCGTAATCGTCGGCGTCCATTAATTCACCCAGCTGGTCAATGTTCTCTACCTCTGCCAGCCATG
This sequence comes from uncultured Pseudoflavonifractor sp., assembly GCA_964504285.1. Taxonomy (GTDB): domain Bacteria; phylum Bacillota; class Clostridia; order Oscillospirales; family Oscillospiraceae; genus Pseudoflavonifractor. The sequence continues at coordinate 4,868 of CAZDDZ010000098.1, read as the reverse complement.
CCTCGTAAGGCATTTCATTGATGAGCTGGGGAGAATCCATCAGCTCCTCGTTGACCGCCGCTACGGTGCCGGTAACGGGACTATACACGTCGGAAACGGCCTTAACGCTCTCCACATCGCAAAAGCTGTCGCCAATTTCCATCCCATCGCCGACCTGGGGCAGATTGACAAAGACCAGGTCGCCCAGCTCATGCTGGGCAAAGTCGGTGAGACCTACCCGCACGTTGCCATTTTCCAACGTCTGTACCCACTCGTGGGAATCGGAATAGCGCAGTTCCTTGGGAAAATTCATAAAAATACCCTCCTCATATACTTTTCAATAAAAATGAATGGTACTAAATAATCAATTAATACGTTTATTTTTTTACCCTGCTGTAAAAAGGCAGGCTTACGATTTCGGCAGCAACACGGCGCGAGCGCACCTCTACCTCCACCGCCGTTCCTAAGGCGGAATAGGCCCGGTCAACATAGGCCATGGCACAGCCTACCCCCAAGGTTGGGCAGTGGGTGCCAGAGGTGGTCTGACCCACTTGGGTATCCCCCACAAAAACAGGCTCGTGCTCCCGTACAATACCGCGCCCTGTCACCTTAATTCCCACACGCACCCGATCCGGTGTTCCCAGCCTCATCAGCGCCTCCTTGCCGATAAAATCCGGCTTATCCAGCTTAACCGCAAAGCCCAGCCCAGCAGTAAGGGGGTCTATATTCTCCGAAAGCTCATGGCCGTAGAGAGGCATGGCAGCCTCCAGCCTTAGGGTATCCCGGGCCCCCAGCCCGCAGGGCTGGGCTCCCGCATGTAAAAGCGCACACCACACCGGCTCGGCCCCGGAAAGGGGCATGTAAAGCTCATAGCCAAATTCTCCGGTATAACCCGTGCGGGAGACCATGCAGCTCACTCCGGCTACCGCTACATTTTCCGTAAAAGTATAATATTTTGTGGGCATTTGTTCCTCTTGCATCAGTGTGGCAAGAAGCGCTTTGGAGTCCGGTCCCTGGAGGGCAATTTGAGCCACCTGATCGGACACGTCGCTAAACCGCACATTCCCCGTCAAGTGCGCCTTGATCCAGGCCACGTCCTTATCCTTGTTGGAGGCGTTAAGCACCAAAAGGAAGCTCTCCTCCCCCCTGCGGTAGACAATTAGGTCGTCCACTGTGCCGCCGTTTTCATAAAGCATCATGGTGTACCGCGCGCCGCCCACGGCCAAGTCCCCAAAGCAATTGGTGAGCAGCCTTTCCAAATTGGCCACCGCGTCAGGTCCCTCCATCACAGCCTCCCCCATGTGGGACACATCAAAGATACCTGCCCGCTCCCGGACGGCATTGTGCTCTGCAATGACCCCTGCTGGGTATTGCACCGGCAGCAGATACCCGGCAAAGGGTACAATTTTACCCTCCAGCAGCTCATGCTGATGGAAAAGCGGTGTTTTTTGCTCCATTCGCTGTCCTCTCCTTCCTGATACTGTCCATTTTAAAATAAAAAACAGGGCGCGCAGACTAAACTGCACGCCCCGTCATAGACCTGAAAGATTCTCCCACCCTAGAGCAGGATTGCTTCTTCGGTGCCAGGGTTTCCCATGGCTCTTCGGAGTTTTGTCAGACGCCGGTCCTTTTGCCTGAGAGATTTTGCGCTCCCCTTCGGCTCCGCTCATCTTAGCGCTGCGCATTGTCACGCTGCGCACGTCTCGCGGACGGGTCGCTTTCCCTCCGACTCCGGATACAAACAGCCAGTTTACAAACTGGCTTCGGTTTGTACCCGTCGCTTTGGTCCAAGCTCCCCTGCTCAACGGCTTAGCGTTTCGCGGTCTCTCCCGGTGTCGTCATTCAAACAATATTTAATTGTAAGATTAGTATAGAAGCTTCCCAGTGGGAAGTCAACCTTTTTTATCCGACGGTATAACTCCCACGCACCATCAGCTTTACGGCGCTGGTTGCGGTAATTCCGTGCCCCTCGATAGTCGCCATATAAAGGTGATTTTGCACCATGGCACTACCATCCCAAGTCGTGCCGCCGTCGGTCATATCTACCAGCGCGGGCGAGGAAGCCCCAAAGCACTTGGCCGAGCCCACCCGGAGCATAAGTTCACAGCCCACGCCGGCGGTCAGTCTTTGACCCGCAGCCAAATCAACCACTGTAAAGGCAGGAGACTTGCTCCCACCGCCCACACTGGTCAGCTTGTCCTCCATATTTTTAATGTATGTACCGATGGCCGCATTGAGCTGGTCGGTCAGCTCCTTTTCCCGGGCAGTTATCTTGCCGTCTACCTGAGTCATAAGCTCAGGTGTCACCTTGGTCGTCAGGTAGCTCAAGGTGACCAGAGGGTCGGACTGGCTCCCCTGCTGACCTGCCGCCAGAGCCACCCCCAGTAGGGTAACCGTCACCAGCGTACCGGCGGCCAGACGGGCAATCCATTTATTTTCTCTCATACGATCCTCCTATGTATTCCTGAAAACGGAAACCGAAACGGCTGCACATACCATACAGCCGTTCCGGCCGTGTATCCTTTCCCTCTCCGGGTTAAACCAATTGCTGAGGGTGCAAGCCAAAGCTTACCGCAATGGCACTATCCACCCGCTGCATTTGGTCATCATCCAATTTCCCCATGTGCTCTCTCAAACGCTTTTTGTCCAGGGTTCTGATCTGCTCCAGAAGCACCACCGAATCCTTGGGCAATCCATAATTTTTAGCCGAAAGCTCAATATGCGTGGGAAGCCGAGCTTTGCCCGTCTGGGATGTGATGGCAGCGGCGATAACCGTGGGGCTGTGCCGATTTCCGGTATCATTCTGCACAATCAAAACAGGTCGAACCCCGCCCTGCTCACTGCCTACCACGGGGCTGAGGTCGGCATAGAAAATGTCTCCGCGCTTCACGCTATTGTCCACAAAAACTCACACTCCGCGGTTATATAGTCACTGTGTCATCGGCCGCAAGGCCGCTTAACACGGTACTATGATTTTCCCACGGGGCGGCGGGATTTATACACAGCTCCGCAAAAAACCTCCGGAGTCAGAGGTCCCGCCGCCCGCCCGGACAGTTCTCCCCCGAGCCAGTATATTCTGCGGCAAAGCATCTTGTGAACGTGGATTGTCCTTTCTGTCAGTCCAGATACACTCTCGGCACCCGTTCTGAAATAGCGCAAAGCAGTTCATACTGAATGGTTCCGGCGGCGGCGGCAGCTTCCTCAATGGGAAGGAACTCGGCACCGTCCTTTCCATAAACGGTGGCGACGTCCCACTGACTTACACCCGGAATGTCGGTGACATCCACCATACACATATCCATGCAAACACGCCCCACCAACGGAGCCCTCTTGCCATGAATCAGCACGCTGATGTGGTTCGAGCAGCCCCGGAACAAGCCGTCGGCATAGCCTACGGGAATGACCGCCAGGCGACTGTCTCGTTTGAGCGCATAGGTCCTCCCATAGCTTACCGCGGTACCTGCCGGCAGATCACGGATGGCCGAGATGCGACTCTTCAGCTCCATCACCGGACGCAGTCCCACCCCATCCAGCCCTTCGCAGGCGGGGTCTGGATAGTTTCCGTAAAGCGCCAGACCGGGGCGCACCATGTCCAGGTGGGTGCAGGGGTAGCTTAGCACAGCCGCGCTGTTGGCGCAGTGGCGGATGGCAAAGGTGATTCCCCGCCCCTCCAGCAGGGTAAGCGCGTCCATAAAGCGGGTAAACTGGCGCATGGTGTACGCTTCGTTGCCGTCGGCATCGGAAAAATGGGTGAAAATTCCCTCGGGCTCCAGGCCGGGCAGCGCGCAAATGCGGGCAACCTCCTCCACCGCCGCGGGGATATGCTCCTCGTCGCATAGAAGCCCCAGGCGGGACATGCCCGTGTCCAGCTTTAAATGAATTTTTAATTTTTGCCCTGCCGACACCGCCGCCTTGGAGAGTGCCTGGGCGGTAGTCAGGTCAAAAACCGTCTGGGTAAGATTTAATTTTAACAGTTCCTGCGCACAATCAGCGGGGGTACTGCCTAAAATAAGAATAGATGTCTCAATTCCTGCCTGACGCAGCTCGGCAGCCTCGTTGGTGCAGGCTACCGCCAAATACTCACAGCCCAGTGTCTCCAGCTTGCGCGCCACACTAACTGCGCCGTGTCCGTAGGCGTTGGCCTTCACCACGCCCAAAAAGCGACAGCCCTCGGGCAGCATCGCCCGCAAAGCCCGGTAATTATGCTCTAACGTGGAGAGACTAATCTCCCGCCAGGTACGTTTTTGCTGTTCGTCCATGCTATTTCCCTCTTTGCTTCTTTCGTCCTTGCAATAATTAAGCAGCTTTGCTGCGGGAATAAACCGCAAAGCAATTTATTCGGTAGCCATTATTATAGCATTAACCTGTTATAAAGAAAAGATTAATCTGGCATTCATAGTTTTGCAAACTATTTCGCGCTATAATAAGGACAGTCAAAACACAATATTATTCTAACCCCAAATTAAATTAAGGAGGAATTTGTGATGGATCATCTGAGTAAAACCCTGGCCGACGTTGCTCTGGCCGGAATTGGCCTGACCGTAATGGCAGCCGAGAAGACCGGTGAGCTGGTCAAAATTTGTGCCGAAAAGGGCGGCGATTTTCTGGACAAAAGCAAAACTGTTGGCGCCGAGTGGAAGGAAAAGGCCGAGCAAAAGGCCGCCGAGGGTCGTGAGCGCGGCAAACAGGAGTTCTTAGAGCATCTCTCCGCCGAGGAGCGCGCCGACCTGCGCCGCCGTCTGGCCGACCTGGATGCCAAGGAGGCCGAAGAAGCCAGAATGGCCGCCGAGGTCTCCAAGGTTATTGACTTTGAGCCCGAGCAACAAGACGAAGAGTAATAAAAATATACTAAACCCTGAGAGCCGCGAAACACATTTGTTTCGCGGCTC
>CAZDDZ010000097.1:0-9145 GCA_964504285.1 uncultured Pseudoflavonifractor sp. | reverse complement strand
TTTTATATAAAAAATAAGTTTATTGGATTATATTGTTATAAAAAATCAAAAATAAATTTTTGGATATTTATGCTGATGAAAACCTAAAGAGGCAGACCTTTATAAATATTACAGTAAAAAAATATCTCTTTAGGTTATCAACTCTCATCTATTAAAACTGTTATTACGCTGTTGCTGGTGGGTAATCTCTACTACACCCCAGTGTCATATATAAGTATTAACATTAATCCATTGATCGAGCTTGAAGTAGACCAAACTATTTCAACAGATGAAATCAAGGGACTCCCAATGGCACAGAGAGGAAATCTGATTGGGAGTAACAATGGTAGAGGTTCTCAACATGGTGGTGGGCAAAACGGAAGCTCCCAAAATGGAAATAGACCTGGTAGAAACAAATAGCAAAAAACACTTGTTACGAATATCGTAGCAAGTGTTTTTCGCTATCCATACGCAAGGATACTCTGGGTGTACAAACGCGCTGTACCCTCGTGTTTCAAGCAGAGCTCTTTCGAAATTTTCACTATATCTTACAGAAAAATGCTTCTTTGCTACGAATAGCGGGCGAATCCTTCGCTATTTTAACGTTTCCAGGCTGCGCATAGCAATCACCAGGGCCTGTTCTCTGGTGGCGTTGGCGTAGCCTGCGGCTTCTTCAGCCCGGGTAGTGTTTCGGGGAGCAAACTTGTTTTCGCCCACCCCGTTGACGATTCCGTGCTTTGCCATAAAATAGACGCTCTCCTTCGCCCAGACAGAAATCAAAGTATCATCCGAAAACCGCGGGGTTCCTGTTGCATCCAGAGAAATACCAGCCTTTACCGCCTGCACGGTGCGGGTGAGCATGGTGGCGACCTGTTCACGGGAAATTAAGTGATTGGGTGCAAAAGTCGTGGCATCGACACCGTTGGTAATCCCCAGGGCATAGGCCTTTAAAATTTCCGGGTCTTTGGTATCGGTGAATGGGTTTTTGGCGGCGGGAGCGGCGGTTTTGCCGCTCATTACCTCATAAAGACGCACGGACAGCGCGGCAAACTCTGCTCTCGTAATATCACGGGCCAAGTCCTGCCCTTTGAGACAGTCGGGGATCAGTCCTGCATCCGCAGCTTTTTGCAGTGTAGAAGTCGCCCATGCAGAGGCATTGCTCCATGCGTCAGCGTTAATGCCGATAATATTCGACCAGGGGGAAGCATTGGTTAATTTGGAAACCACGGCCTCGTGGGCGGGAAGCCAATCCGCCGCCAAATACCATTCATACCGCATCCGAAGCTCTATTTTGGTGGCATCGACCACAATGGACTTGCCGTCCGAACGATTGGGAATGGGATACCAATCGTCACCAGATGCAAGCAGCGCGGATACCGTGTCAAATACCGCAGTCTGCCACGGCCCACCATCGTAGCGTACTTCAAGGTAATACATAGCCATGCCCAAGGGATTTGAAGCTGCCTGTTTCACATCCTCGGGGTGAGCGGCATGAAAGGTAATATAGGGGAACTGACCATGCTCGTCGTCATATTTGGCTTTTATGTTCGAGAGAGCGGGCGCAGCTTTGAATGGGGCGGGAGCTTTGACTTCTGCCGCACCCTTTCCAATTTGGGCGGTGGCCGACCAGGGCGAGACATACTGCGGGGTGGAAGGGGTGTCGTCTGTGTTGTCAATCATCTCATAGCGAACGCGGGCTTCTACCAGATGATTTTGAATGTCGAAGTAGTACCACGTCTCGCCGTCCCACTGGAAGGTCTGAAGCATATTTTTAAAGGTAGCGTAATTCTCCTGTTCCTGTACGTTCTCGGATAATCCGTATGCGGAGGCAACAAAGACCTCGCAGGTGGGGCTGTCAACCGTCTCATTAAAATTGTCGGCGTTTCCAAACCAATAGGCATCTGCCCACGCCCCGCCGTCCATGCGGTATTGGAAGTGGATATTAAAGCGATAGTTATAGCTTGCGCCCTCCCGGACGGCCTGCATTTCCAGAAGCTTGCTATCGTGGGACATCTTGAGACGAATGGCCTGTGTTCCGCCGGCAGGCATTCCTTCATAAGATTGCTCCGCGCTGTCCATAAATAAGCTGACTGCCGGAGGCGCACCCACCTTGGGGTCGCCCGCCGCAAAAGCTGTGGTAGGGAGGATGGTCAGAACCAGCAGAAAAATCAGAGCAATTGAGGCCGCTTTTTTACACATTTCTATTCTCCTTTTCAAAATGATTGATGGTTGATTCGGTAAAAATTTTTCAATTTCAGTATCATTATCTTCCGTAAGGTCGGGCATGTGCCCGTTTTTAAAGGTGAACAGGTGTCGTATGTCGGCTGCGCGTTTGTCAAGATGGGCAGGCGTCCACCGCAAGACATTGAGCCGGAGTATATTTAATCCGTTTTTTATGTGTCCTCCTCAATAAATGGTGACAGATACGCCTGTGCCTATGGGAGTATCCGTAAGAGAGTATTCCACCGTGCGCTCTCCGTAGCGGAAAGTAATTTCCATTTCGTAGCCGGTGCCCTCGCTGGTTTCACCCTCCTCAATCTGCAAATTCCGCATTTTCGCAAGCTGCTGACGGTACAGCGGTCCGGTCACATCCAGCCAGTTGCCGTCATCGATATATTGGTAGTTTCCGAAAATCAGCGTGGCGGGGCGCTTTTCCAAAAACGCAGTGGGATTGATTGCCTTGATCCATTCACGCGGCATAAATCCCGGTACACCGCCGGGTGCTCCACAGGCCATCTGTGCATGCTCTGCGGTAAGATTGTTTTCCGCCACAAAATCCTCCGGTACCGGGGAAAGCGGCGATAGATGATAGCTGTAAGCGAGTTTATAGAGGGTCAGGCTTTCCGCCAGGATGCGCTTTGTGTCCGCTTCGTTGGTAAAACGCCCCTCGAAAGCGCTGATGCTTACACCGGGTAGCTCGGCGTAGACCGAATCGCAGCAAATTGTAAAAATCACCTTCTGGCCGCCGCACTCAGTCATTGCCATCCCGGTTAGCACTACCCGTTGCCGCCAGTTCAGCCTGCCGCCCGCAGAGAGGTACTGCGCCTCATTAAACGGCTTAAACTCGAGATTGACTGTCTGCTCATAGGCGCTTGCATCTCCGGGTATATAGCAGAGGTTGGTGGGGGCGGAGCCGGTTTGTTCCCGCCAGCGCCAGAGACGCAGAGTGCCTCCATAACTGCTGCCGCTTTTCTCACCGAGAAATAAAATGTTCCAGATGTCCTTTTGTTTCCTGCGCTCCGGGGTGCGCCCCTCGTCGTTAAAGTAGAGCATCTGGGTTTCTGTTGCGCCTTGGTGCGGCATTGGCGCCGGCGGCACGGTGAGCGTCCCCACCAGCTTAACCGTAGCAAGTGGATTGAGGTGCAAGTACAGCGCCGCATTGTCGCCGTCGGTGGTGAGCAGATAGGGCAGTTCCGTCATGCTGCTGAAATGGCTGCTATAATTGCAAGGCAGGTAGAAGCTGCCCGTTGTCTGCATGGTATTGACGGTATTGCGGGTGCACATGGGCAGCAAGCCGTATTGACGCTGTCCGGTGTCACCGGCGCTTTTTTCATCTAGCGCCGCCTTTGCCTCCGGGGAAAGTTCGGCGTCAATAGTGTTTCCGATGCTGTCATAGCCCAGATTCATATAGCCCTCAGGCTGCGGCTCACCGGTTATGAAATCAATGCCCTGCGGGAAATACCGGGTCAGGCGGAGGGCTGTTTCATAGCTATTGTCCGCAAGGGGCGTAAACGTCCCCTCAAAGGTCAGCGTCCCCGGTTCGTAGGTTGGAACCATGCTCTGCGGATCGGGCAGTTCGCCGCTAAAAAACAGGGCTAGTCTGTCCGGCGTTGGTGTCTCCTGCGAGGATGCCGTATCAGAAGCGGCGGGCTTTGCTTTGTTACTTTGCGTTTCGGCTGCTGTTTGCTTCGGCAGTTGCCCATCTGAGCCAGCGCAGGCGGACAGCAGCAGACAGAGGCACAGCACTGCGCCATAGAGTTGTTTCATTCCATTACCACCTCGCGGTCTTGAAGTACAAAGTTACCCATTCAAAAGCGCCAAAGGGCATAGCGTGTCCGCACAAATTTGCTTCACGGCTCGTACGCCCTTACACCAAGGGGCGCCGTATGAGCATACCCTCCACCCAGTTCCGGTCAAAGCCATCCCGCGCCATCAGTGGAAAGGTGAGCACTGCATCACCGGAGGGGTAAATGCAGATTATGTAGGGCTGGGCACTATTTTCTGCCGCGCCGAAGGGGGCGGTAACAGACTGGCCCATGGCCTCTATGGTCATGGTGCCGCTGATGGTTACCATACCGCTGACCTCACCAAGCGCCATCATACTGCCGGGAAACAGACTCGAAATGGGAATTGGAAGCTGCTGCGTCACCGACCGATCCTTCTCCGAAACATGCCCAATCATGACCTCGTGATAGGCGGCGTCGTCCATTGCCGCTACCGCGAATGAAACCGGTGCGCCCTGTAAGCCCTCATCGGTTTCGGTGTAATTGGTAAGCTTGCCGTCCTCGCCGGCCATTTGTTCATTCATTACCTTGATAAAGTGATCTTTGTCAAGGTCGGCATCACCGCGAAAGGTACCGGTATAGTTTCCAATACCTGTTTTGCCGCCCTCCTTTTTAGCATTAAAAAAGATTTTCACATCAGCAATCAGCGGAATGTCATCGTTGGTAACGAGGGTGGCAAAGGTTTCATCAAATTCCAGCGTCCAGATAAATTCATCAGACTTTGGAATTTTATCTACATCTGTTACATCAGGCGGCAATTCAATGGGCGGTTCACCCGGTTCGCCGCCTTTGGGCGGTTCAGGCGGAGCGTCCCCGTTGCCCTTGACCGGCCTTGTAGCAAAAATCACCGTGCGGCAATCCTCCTCCACCAGCACGGCACATTCAGCGCTTTTGCTCGCTGATGTCACCGTAACGGTGCATTGTCCGGGAGCTTTGGCGATAACCTTGCCGCTATTATCTACGGTGGCGACTGTTTCATCACTGGAGGCCCATGCTGCGCCAGCGCCGGCAGGGGAGAGGGTGGCCTTTAGCTTTAGCTCACGGCCTACGGGTAAATTGGCCGCAGCAGGGTAGAGGGACAGGCTTTCCGCGCCGACTTCCGCCGCTTTGCTGCTGTTTTCGGGCTGACCGCTCTCGGCCGACTGCATCTCTGGTGGAGAGACTCCGCAGCCCGATAACAGGAAAAGAACCAAGGCAAGTGCGCCAAGTCTTTTCATCCTCTAATCACATTCCTTTCCAAAGTCACGATAACGGATAATCAGCTCCGCGCGCGAGGTAACACCCAGCTTTTTATAAATGGCGGTCATATGAGTGTTGGCTGTGGAATATTTAACTGAGAGCTGGTCGGCTGTCTCCTGTAAGGTGTAGCCCTCCACGAGCAGCCGAAATACATCCAGCTCTCGCGGAGTCAGTCCTAACTGCTGATACGCTTCGACAGCCGGGGAATCGCGCCCCCCCGGTTTGCCAAACTGCTTTTTTAACTGCTCCCAAAGTGACATACCACACGTTCACCTCCCGGCGCCAAAACTGCTTTCACAGCTTTAGTCTGCATGGAAACCGGCAGATGTACAATTCATTAGTTCACCTGAATATAAAAATACAGACCCTCATTAGTTCTAATGAGGGTCTGTATTTTGTGGCAAATATTTCTTTCAATCAACATGTAGTGCTAGAGCCTTTCTGAAAAGTCCATGCATCCGTTCTTTTGACAAAAATTTCGGACACAGCGACGTTTTAGAAATGCTCTAGTCGATAAATTCCTTGAACAGCAGGGTCAGTTCCGTGCGACTGTTAATGCTCAGCTTTCGGTAGAGGGAGGTGCAATAGGTGTTGGCGGTGGGATAGGCAATCTCCAGCATTGCCGCTGTCTGACGCAGGGTATAGCCCCGCAGCAGCAGCTCGCACACCTCGGTTTCTTTGGGGGACAGCTTGTGGTCCTTCAGCTTCATCTGCAGGCGGCTTTCAAAGGTCACGTCCTGCCGGTAGCTGTCGTCAATCCATTCTCCCCCGTAAAGCAGCCGCACGAACAAAGGGGAGAGCATAAAAAAGACGACCAAGATGCAAACAGACAGAATGCTGAGAATGGGCAGCGCATGGCTTAGCAGCCGCATGGAACCAAACCCGTAGAAATAGTAAATGGCAGAGAGGACGATGCCAACCCGATAAAAGGTAATGTTCTGAAATTTTTTTGCCATGAAGCCTGCGAGATAATAAATGTTTACCAGTCCCATGCCATAGGAAAGTCCAAAGGAAACCGCTCCAATGGTGGCTGCGGTATGGTAGCGCTCTACCACAGCGCATAGAACAAATCCAATGGTAAGCAGCGCAAGGGACAAGTTGAGCATGGTGCAAATATTGAGCTTGAGCTGCTTTTGCAGCAGCAAAACCAGGCAAAGCCCCACCATAATTCCACCAAAATACCATAATTCCAGCGCCAGGCCAACCGCCTTCTTCATCTCAAATAGCAGCAGCGGCGCAATGACATCGCTGAACGCCAAGATAACAAATACCATTGCCATAAGTGACCAGCCTTGCTTTGGAATCGGATTGTTCCCCATATTAGGCAGCAGGCTTTTTTCTTTGGAAAAGTAGGTGGCACAGATCAGCATGGACAACAGGCAGCAAAAGAGAACCAATGTGGAAAAGGAAATACCTTTTAAATTTTGTGCCACCAGTGGGTGAATCAGCATTAGCAGCTTGGGAAGAAAGATACCCAGCAGCATGGAATAGAATTTTTCTGCATTGTTCAGCACCATAAAGAAGCCATATCCGCAGGAAGCAAAAATGTGCCCCACCGCCACAGCGATGACCAGTCCAAACAGGAGTGGAGCCGGTGCGGAAAAATTAAAAAACGTCATTAAAATAAAGCTTACCATTGCCGCTATCACGCTAAACATAGTCAGTGGGACATAGCGGGTACCCTTAAAAAAAGTGGTAATCAATGGACAGACAATTAACCAAACATAAGTACCGGTGCGCTCATATCCGCTAAGGGTGGCACTGCCTAAAAAGAGCAGACTGCCATTGGGCAGAAAATAACAATAGAGCCATGTGAAAATGGTAATCCATCCGAAAAAATACGGCAGGGCTTCACGGCGAATGAGATGAGGTGATAAGGCCGCCCCCGGTTTCCCCGCCATCTGAAGCCAGCCAGTCATACGATGCACTTGTTTCTGAATCACAATCCCTCCCTTACAGTACTCCAATCCTGCCCGCCTAATTGCTTGATGTCTTTAGCATACGTCAATACATTGAAATATACAAGTGTGTACACAGAAAAGCTTTAACACCACCTGCCCAAGTCTCTCACTGGGCGTACTACGACATTGTGGAAGCTGCCAACGCCCATGACCATACCTCTGAGGTAAACGGAGAAACTTGGCAGGCTTTACAGTAAGCAGCCCGATTTTAAAATTTGCATAGAAAAACGATTTAAACTGGAGGCGACAAGTGTGACTACTTGCCGCCTCCTTCTAATAAAGCGTTTCAGTGACTGACGGCGGTGCGCAAAAAAGTACGGCGTGATATGCCGCAGCATATCACGCCGTACTCTACTGGTAAAAACTTCTTTGCCAACCGTTATCTTTTTGGAGCCGCCTAAAAAAGCTATGTGCCTGGCTTGCCAATTCGCCCTGATAGGGGCAAGTACAGGTCATCCGTTATACAGGCGGTGCTGAGTCAAAAAGCTCTGGCTCTCCCAATTAGTCGTTGGTGTAATTATCGAAATAGCCCTGAATGTATACGATGGGCGTACCCTTGTCGCCGCTGCCGGAGGTGAGATCACACAGGGAGCCGATGAGATCGGTGAGACGGCGGGGGGTGGTGCCCTGAGCGGCCATGCTGCCCACCAGGCTGCTACCGTCCTTGGCCTTAATTTTATCCTTAATGGCATCCCGCAGTGCCTCGCCTGAAAGGCCGGCAAAGTCGTTGTCGGCCAGATACTTAAGCTTTAACTCGTTGGGGGTGCCCTCCAAGCCGTCTGTGTAGGCGGGGGAGACCACGGGGTCGGCCAGCTCCCAAATCTTGCCCACGGGGTCCTTAAACGCACCGTCGCCGTAGACCATGACCTCCACATGCTTGCCGGTTTCCTTCAGCATCTGGGCCTGAATGGCCTCTACCATATCCTGGCAGGGACGGGGGAAAAGCTTTACCTTATCCTCGGTGGCCTTATTGGAGCCTAAAAGGCCATAGGTTTCGTTGCAGCCGCTGCCGTTTATAGGAGCGGTCATAATATCGTCCAGCGTCAGGGCTGTCTCGGCTCCGGCGGAGAGCAGGAGGCGCTTGGTGCGCTGACGGGAGTGAATGTCACAGGCAAGAACCTTCTTGGTAAAGGGAAGAACGGCCCGGGGATCGTTAGCGAAGATAATCTCCGCCTCGGCGCCCGACTCCTTGATCAGTGTTTCGTAATACTCCACATAGTCTACGCCGGTGAAGGGGTGCTTTTCATAGCCAAAGTGCTTGCGGTATTGCTCCAGGGTAAGCACATCACTGTAAGGGTTCACTCCGGCGGCATCCACGGCGTCCAGACTTACCAGATGATTGCCAACCTCGTCGGAGGGGTAGGAAAGCATCAGCACGACCTTCTTGCAACCCTTGGCAATACCACGAAGGCAGATGGCGAAACGATTGCGGGAGAGAATGGGGAAGAGGACACCAACAGTGCCGCCACCCAGCTTGGCCTTCACATCAGCGGCAATATCGTCTACACCGGCATAGTTGCCTTGGCTCCGGGCTACGATGGCCTCGGTAATGGCAATTACGTCACGGTTCTGCACGGGGAAACCCGCGTCAGCAGAGGCGTCCAGCACCGACTTGGTAACGATTTCAACCAGGTCGTCACCGGCACGGATAATGGGCGCGCGAATACCACGAGAAACGGTTCCTACCATGCGGCTCATTGAAAAACACTCCTAATAAGTTCAAATCTAGGCGGTATTCTGCATACCGCGACAAAACATTATACTACAAATTTGAAAGGTTGTAAAATAAAAATTCTTGTAATTTAGGGCGTATCTAAAAAATAGCGAAATACATAGAAACGCAGTTTTTTTGTCGGTCAAGCCAATTTTCCTTGCCATACTGACGTATGGCAAGGAAAATTGGCGCTGCCATGACGGAAAAAGACAAGTTTATGGGCGTTTTGATGCTTTTCAGATACGCTC
>CAZDDZ010000096.1:0-9564 GCA_964504285.1 uncultured Pseudoflavonifractor sp. | reverse complement strand
GCCGGCGCAAGGCAAGGCCGCACTAGTCGGGGAGTTAGCGGTGCCCTGTACCTGCAACCCGCTACAGCAGGGATGAATCCCGGCCCCCGGAGCTACCCTGTGTTGTCTGCCCCAGATAAGCGGCGATGAGGAATCGGTCCTGCGCAACGGGATCCCGCGAATCGTGTCAGGCGGGGAACCGAGCAGCACTAAACGGATTGTCCCGTGTGCCGCAGGAGTTCCGTTTCCGAGCTGGCTGTCAGGGTTACGGACATAGGGAAGTTTTCAAAGGCCGGTGTGCGGTCTTGCCTTGCGAAGAAGCGGTACGGTGTGCGAGGCAGGCGAATAGGACGAGAAGCGGAGCGAAAAAGCGGCAGTCCCATGGGGGAGGACGCTTTTTTGCACAGCCGCAGCGGCTTATTCGCTGTTGCGTAGACGCCAAAAGTGTGACACAAAAACGCAAGATATCCGACGAGAGTAGCTAAAGGAGCGATGCGACGCGGCTTTCCGCATCGTCGCTCCTTTTATTTTTTCCACTGCGAGGAGACATTTTATGTATCAGGCACTTTATAGAAAATGGCGACCCCGCACTTTTGACGATGTAGTAGGGCAGAGCCATATTACCGATACGCTGAAGCGCCAGGTGGACACCGGGCGGCTTTCCCACGCCTACCTGTTCACCGGAACCCGTGGCACCGGAAAGACTACCTGCGCTAAAATTCTGGCCCGTGCCGTCAACTGTGAAAATCCCCGGAACGGGAATCCCTGCAACGACTGTGCCTCCTGCCGGGGAATTGAGGACGGCTCCATACTGGACGTGCTGGAACTGGACGCCGCATCCAACAACGGCGTAGACCAGGTGCGGGCGCTGCGGGACGAGGCGGTGTATACCCCCGCCAGTGTAAAAAAGCGGGTTTATATCGTGGACGAGGTACACATGCTCTCCACTGCCGCCTTTAACGCCCTGCTAAAAATTTTGGAGGAGCCGCCCGCGCACCTGATGTTTATTTTGGCCACCACCGAGCTGCACAAGGTGCCTGCTACCATTAAATCCCGCTGCCAGCAGTTTGCTTTTAAGCGGATTCTTCCCACCGATATTGCCGGGCGGCTGAGGTACGTGTCCGAACAGGAGGGGCTGGGACTTACCGAGGAGGGTGCGTCCATGCTTGCCCGCCTGGCTGACGGCGGTATGCGGGACGCTATGTCCCTTTTAGACCAGTGCGCAAACCCCGCCGGGGTTATTGGAGAGGGCGAAATACTGGCGGCCCTGGGCATGGCTGGTAATTTGGAAATTGCCGGGCTAATGGAGGAAATAGCAGAGGACCGGGCCGATCGGGCATTGGATATTCTTGCCCGGCTCTATGGCGCGGGAAAGGACGTGGGAACCCTGCTGGGGGAGCTGTCTGCCTTGGCCCGGGATCTGCTCATTCGCCGTACCGCCCCACAGAGCGGTGCCGCCCTCTTAACCGGAGGGTATGACGAGGCCACCCTTCGTCATCTGACCAATCTTCTTCCGCCCCAGCGGCTAACCCAGATACTGACCCAGCTTCAGGCCACCTTGGCCGACCTGCCCCGCAGCGGCAATCGCCGTACCGACGCGGAGCTCTGCCTGATTCGCCTGTGCGACAGTACCCTGGACACCAGCACCACAGGACTTGCAGCCCGGATGTCACGGCTGGAATCCATGCTGGCTGGAGGAGGAATACCCCAAGCCGCACCGGCAGCAGCTCAACCGGTGACGGTGGCTCCTGTAATCTCTAAGCCGGTGTCTGTCCCCAAGGCCAAGGCAGAGGAGACCCCACCTTGGGAGGAGCGTCCCCCGCTGCCCGATGAGCCGGGAGAGCCGGTGCGGGAAGTACCGCAGGCTCAAATTTTAAAGAATGCGGAAGTACCAGCGCCCACGGCCCCCGCGCCACGGGGGAGTGTTTCGGCAGGCGATTTCTGGCCCAGCATGGTGGACAGCCTGAAAGGCCGGGTGCCCATGGGTGAGTATATGTTCCTGAAGAAGGTGCAGGGCAGGGTGGAGGAAGGGGTGCTCAACCTCTATGTGGACTCCGACTTTACCCGCAATATGCTTAACAAGCCAGCCGTGTTGGACCCTGTGGCAGAGGTGGCTAACGGTGTTTTAGGAGGCACGCACCGGGTGGCGCTTGTGGTAGGGGACGCTCCCGCGGCTGCCAAGGTTGCATCTGATACACCTCCTTCCGGCGGGGATGCGTTAGACGACCTGCTGGCCTTTGGAGAGCAATTTGATAATATTATCATACAATAACAGAATGTTTGACTGATGAAGTAAGGAGTGTTTTTCATGGCAAAAGGATTTGGACGCCCGGGTATGGGCGGCATGGGCGGCGGTATTAACATGAATATGATTAAGCAGGCCCAGAAGATGCAGCAGGACATGCAGCGTATGCAGAGTGAGATGGAGGCCAAGGAATACAGCGCCCAGGCGGGCGGCGGTGTGGTATCGGCCACAGTTACCGGCAAGCGAGAGCTTGTAAGTCTTGTGATTGACCCTGAGGCGGTAGATCCCGAAGATGTGGAAATGCTCCAGGATATGATTGTTGCCGCCGTGAACGAGGCCATTCGTGCCGCCGACAGCGAAATGTCCTCCACCATGCAGCAAATCACCGGCGGGATGGGCCTGCCCTTCTGATGAAAGGGCCCGAGATTCCCGGAATCGGTATGCGGACGGTAAAAACCGCTGTGGCCGTGGTAATCTGCTTTTTTCTCTTTCTGCCCTTCTGGGTCTATGTCCCGGCGGGGGAGGGTGAGCTTTTACAGCACATAGGACCCTTTTACGCCTGCATCGCCGCGATTATCTGTATGCAGAGCTCCGTCAAGCAATCCCTCCGTCAGGGGGTATCCCGGGTGATCGGCACAGTGCTGGGCGGCCTGGTAGGGTTGGGGGTGCTCCTGCTGGACGACCTGATTAAAATACCCGTGGTGACAGGCCTGCTCATGGGCGGCGGCATTGTGCTGACGCTGTGGCTCTGCAACCTGATTAAGCGCCCGGCGGCCTGCTCCATCGGTTGCGTGGTGGTTTGTGTTGTTATGCTCAATCACGGCGGCCCCGACCGCTATGTCTATACGCTGTTTCGCGTGGCGGAAACTATTGTGGGTATTGTGGTAGCCGTAGCTGTCAATCGGTTGCTGCCTGACCGGCGGGAAAAGGGCGAGGAATAAAAAGGAGAGAACAATATGGAAAAATCCAAGGTATATTTTTCTGACCTCCGGGCGCTGCCCGGTAATAACCTGCTGTTAAAGTTGGAGAAGCTGATTCGTACTGCGGGGATTGGTCAGATTGACTTTGAGAAAAAACAGGTGGCCATTAAAATGCACTTTGGTGAGCCGGGCAATTTGGCGTACCTGCGTCCCAACTATGCCAAGGTAGTAGCCGATGTGGTGCGGAGTCTGGGCGGCGTACCCTTCCTTACCGACTGCAACACCCTTTATCCCGGCCGCCGTAAGACAGCTACCGATCATCTGGATGCCGCCTATGAAAACGGCTTCACCCCTCTCTCCACCGGCTGCCATGTGATCATTGGCGACGGTGTGAAGGGCACCGACGATGTGGCGGTTCCCGTGGCGGGGGGCCAGTATGTCAAGGAAGCCAAAATCGGAAGAGCCGTTATGGACGCCGATATTTTTATCAGTCTTTCCCACTTTAAGGGGCATGAGGCCACTGGTTTTGGCGGCGCCCTAAAGAACATTGGCATGGGCTGTGGAAGTCGTGCGGGTAAGATGGAGCAGCACAACGCCGGTAAGCCCCTGGTGGAGGAAGAAAAGTGCCGCAAGTGCCACCTCTGCGCCAAGAGCTGCGGTCAGGACGCTATTCTTTTTACCGGCAAGGACGGCGCCGCATACATCGATCAGGAGAGGTGCGTGGGTTGCGGTCGCTGCCTGGGCAGTTGCAACTTCGATGCCATTGATAATCCCAATCCCAGCTCCAACACCGAGCTTTGCTACAAGATGGCCGAGTACACCAAGGCGGTGGTGGATGGCCGTCCCCAGTTCCACATCAGTCTGGTCATTGACATTTCCCCTCTGTGCGACTGCTACGGCGGAAACGATGTGCCCATTCTGCCTGATGTGGGGATGTTTGCCTCCTTTGACGCGGTGGCGCTGGATCAGGCCTGCGCTGATGCTTGCCTGCGCCAGCCTGTACTGCCCGGCTCGGTGCTGGACGAGCATATCCACGCCCCCGGCTTCTGTGATCACCATGACCACTTTAAGAATACCGAGCCTGAAAGTGAGTGGAAGGCCTGCCTGGAGCACGCCGAGCATATCGGCATCGGCACCCGCGCCTATGAACTGATTACGGTAAAGTAGAACAAACAAGAGCGCCGCCCGGAATAATCGGGCGGCGCTCTTGCTGAGTCTGCCGAAAAACGCTTGAGACCATTTTCTGTAAATTTAGGTTAAAAATTGGTATGTTGTATATTTGAAACACAAAAGAAGTTTTTTACACAAATTAAGCGCCTTAAGAAACCTTTGATTTAATCCTGCCATATGTCTTGACGGTGTCTTTTCCGCCCGGACTGCGCCAGAAACCCGTGTTGTACGCTGTTAACCCTGGGTAATCTTGCTGCAATGAAAAATACCTTGCGCAGTCCTACTTAAAATGTTTCAGAACTATAAAAAATTTGTGACAAAAGGACAAATGCCCGTTGCTCTTTTCCTGGAACTGGGTTATAATAGCACCGCAAGCCCAGCCTGGAACAGTTCAAAATGACTGATTTCAACTGGGCCCTATTGTTTGAAAGGAAGGTAGATTTTGAAATGAACAAATCTCGTAAGCTCATTGCTCTGTTCCTGTCTCTGGCTATGACCTTCGCTCTGGCCGCTTGTGCTCCCTCCGGCGGACAGACCAGCACGCCTCCTGCCACTACTCCCAGCGGCAGCACCGCTCCCAGCGAGTCCACTCCCCCCGCCGCCGATACGCTGAGCGTGTACATGATTACCGATAAGGGCGACATTAACGATAAGTCCTTTAACCAGGGCACCTGGGAAGGCGTGCAGGCCTGGTGTGCCGCCAACGGCGCCGAGAGCCACTACCTCAAGCCCGCCGATGCCACCACCGATGACTATGTCGCCTCCATTGAGCAGGCTGTTCAGGCCGGCGCCAAGGTTGTTGTAACTCCCGGCTTCCTCTTTGAGGAGCCCATTTACCTGGTGCAGGATCAGTATCCCGACGTGACCTTCGTGCTCATCGACGGTACTCCCCACAGTGCTGACTATTCCGATTTTAAAACCGCCAACAACACCGTCGGCATTCTCTTTGCCGAGGAGCAGGTTGGCTACCTGGCCGGTTATGCCGCTGTCAAGGATGGCAACACCAAGCTGGGCTTCCTGGGCGGCCAGGCCGTTCCCGCTGTTGTTCGTTACGGCTACGGCTTCGTGCAGGGCGCCAATGACGCTGCTGCCGAGATGGGCGTAAAGATTGACATGCAGTACTACTACACCGGCGGCTTCTCCGCTACCCCCGAGGCTCAGGCCATGGCTGCCGGCTGGTACACCAGCGGTACTGAGGTCATCTTTGCCTGCGGCGGCAGCGTGGGTAACTCCGCTATGGCCGCTGCCGAGGCCAGCAATGGCAAGGTTATCGGCGTGGACGTTGATCAGTCCGGCGAGTCCGCAACTGTCATTTCCTCCGCCATGAAGGGCCTCAAGGAGGCCGTTGCCCAGATGCTGGACGCCTACAAGGCCGGCAACTTCCCCGGCGCTCAGAATCTGACTTTGGGTGCCACTGAGGGTGCTCTGGGTCTGCCCATGGAGACTTCCAAGTGGGAGAAGTTTAGCGATGCTGATTATCAGAGCCTGTTTACTAAGCTCTCTGACGGCACCATTACCCCCAAGAAGGACGCTGTGGACGGTAAGGCCATCAGCGAGACCAGCGACCCCAGCGCTCTGGGCTGCGCCAATGTGAACGTGACCTTTGTGGTCTCCTAACAATTTTTCCTTTTAAGTAATGAAACGGACGCCGAAAGGCGTCCGTTTCGGCTTGTCGAAAAGCTTCTGTTTTAAAATCAGATGTCAAAAGGTGAAGGGTATTGAGCGGGGGGATAGTGTGAAAGGGGGGCGGGGCCCCCGCTTTCACGTGCAGGAACTCGCCCGCAGGCGACCGATTTCGGCAGTTTGCGAAATTGTCCGTCAGGTTGGCGACCTTGTCGACAACCTGATGGACGCCGAAAGGCGTCCGTTTTTTTGTTTTGTATTTATTGTACATTTGACCTCTTTTTGGAAGGATTTTTCTTGTGTTATTCTTGCAAGGCGTATGAGAACCCGCTATAATGTTAACTATGGTTTTATACCAAAACGGAGAAGGGAAGTGGTGGCGGAATGAGTGAGTATATCATTGAGATGTGCAACATCACCAAGGAGTTCCCCGGTATCATCGCCAATGATAATATTACCCTCCAGCTCAAAAAAGGCGAGATACATGCGCTTTTGGGCGAGAATGGCGCCGGAAAGTCTACGCTGATGAGTGTACTCTTTGGTCTTTACCAACCGGAGAAGGGTGTCATTAAAAAGGACGGGAAAGAGGTCAAAATCAAGGACCCGAACGATGCGAACGCCCTTGGAATCGGCATGGTGCACCAGCACTTTAAGCTGGTACATAATTTTACCGTGCTCCAAAATATTATTCTGGGCGTAGAGACCACCAATGCCGGATTCCTCAAGATGGATGCCGCCCGTGAAAAGGTAATGCGCCTGTCCGAGCAGTATGGATTAAAGGTTGACCCGGATGCCCTCATTGAGGAAATTACCGTGGGGATGCAGCAGCGTGTGGAGATTTTAAAGATGCTCTACCGCGACAACGAAATTTTGATTTTTGACGAGCCTACTGCCGTCCTTACGCCACAGGAGATTGAGGAGCTGATGAAGATCATGAAGGGTCTTGCCGCCGAGGGCAAGAGCATTCTGTTCATCACCCATAAGCTCAACGAAATCAAAGAAGCGGCCAACCGATGCACTGTTCTGCGCAAGGGTAAATATATCGGCACCGTGGATGTAGCCGACATCTCCAAGGAGCAGATGAGTGAGATGATGGTGGGGCGCAAGGTGGATTTAAATGTGGAGAAGGGTCCCGCCAACCCCACAGACCTAATCTTTGAGGTGGAGGGGCTGACCGTTGTCAACAAGGAGCACGGCAAAAAGGTTGTCAACAACGTGGGCTTCCAGGTGCGCAAGGGCGAGATCGTCTGTATCGCCGGTATCGACGGTAACGGTCAGAGCGAGCTGGTGCAGGCCATTACGGGCCTGATTAAGGCTGACGCAGGCAGGGTTAAGCTTCGGGGCGAGGATATTTCGGCCGCCTCCATTCGCCACCGCAACACCCACGGCATGGGCCATATCCCGGAGGATCGGCACAAGCACGGCCTGGTGCTGGACTATCCCCTGGCTTATAATCTGGTACTCCAGAGCTATTTTGAGCCCCGGTTTTGCAGCGGCGGCTTCCTCAAGTACGATGAAATTTTCCGCTACTCCGACGAGCTGATCGGCAAGTACGACATTCGTTCCGGACAGGGCGGCAAGACCGTTGCCCGCAGTATGTCGGGCGGCAACCAGCAGAAGGCCATTGTTGCCCGGGAAATTGACAGCGACCCCGACCTGCTCATTGCCGTTCAGCCCACCCGCGGTCTGGACGTAGGTGCAATCGAGTATATCCACCGGCAAATCGTCTCCCAGCGGGACGCGGGCAAGGGCGTGTTGCTGATTTCCCTGGAGCTGGATGAGGTGATGAACCTGTCCGACCGGATTCTGGTCATCTATGAGGGCGAGCTTGTGGCCGATTTGGATCCCAAGGAAGTCACCATTCAGGAGTTGGGTCTTTACATGGCCGGCTCTAAGCGGAAGGAGGGGATGTAAGTGGAGAGCAAACGACTGCGAAATCCCTTGGAGAAGCAGGGCTTCCAGAGTGCCGCCGCTTCGGTCATCGCTATCTTGATTGGTATGCTGGTGGGACTGATCATCCTCTTTATCGCAAACCCCGGCAAGGCGATGAGCGGCTTTGTTGCCATTGCCACCGGTGCGCTGTCTGACATGAAGCAGGTGGGTCAGGTACTCTACTACGCTACCCCCCTGATTATGACCGGTCTCTCGGTAGGCTTTGCTAAAAAGACAGGTCTCTTTAACATCGGCGGCCCCGGCCAGTTTATTATGGGCGCCTTTGCGGCTGTGTATGTGGGCGTAAAGTTTACCTTCCTGCCCCCGGTGGTGCACTGTCTGGTGGCGCTGCTGGCCGCCGTTTTGATGGGCGGTATCTGGGGCGCGGTGCCCGGCTTCCTAAAAGCTTACTGCAATATTAATGAGGTTATTGCCTGCATCATGATGAATTACATCGGCATGAGCGCGGCAAACCTGCTCATTCGCCGGACGATTTTCGACGCGGCCAAGAACCAGTCCCTGCGGCCCGCCGCTTCAGCGGTGCTGCCCAAGCTGGGCTTTGACAAGATTTTTGTGGCAAGTACCGGCACACCGTCCAGCGTAAACTCGGGCATTCTCATTGCTATTTTAATGGGTATTGTGGTGTGGATCGTTCTGGAAAAGACCAAGTTTGGCTTTGAACTGAAGGCCTGCGGCTTTAACCGTAACGCGGCCAAGTACGCCGGTATTAACGAAAAGCGGAACATTGTAATGGCCATGGTCATCGCCGGCGCGCTGGCGGGGCTTGGTGGCGCGCTGCTCTATCTAGCGGGCGCCGGCACCGGTATCAAGGTGCTTGACGAGCTGGCTCCCGAGGGCTTTAACGGGATTCCTGTGGCGCTGCTGGGTATGTCTAACCCCCTGGGTATTATTTTTACCGGTATCTTCATGTCCTACCTGAAGGTTGGCGGTCTGGCCATGCAGCTCTACGGCTTTGTGCCCCAGATTATTGATATTATTACCTCGGTCATTATCTACTTCGCCGCCTTTGTCCTTTTCTTCAGCCAGATTATCAAGAAGCTGGTTAAGGCCAAGGAGGACAATGCTAACGCGGAGGGCGGAACGCCGCCGCCGCCAACCATTCAGTCAGACACGGCGCCCCTTTCCGCGCCGGAAGGAGGTGACGGGCAGTGAGTGTATGGGAACTGATTTTCTTTCTGGTTCAGCAGATGATGTACTTCTCTATCCCACTGCTGGTGGTGGCGCTGGGCGGACTGTTCTCCGAGCGGTCGGGCGTTGTCAACATCGCCCTTGAGGGCATTATGATCATCGGCGCCTTCTGCGGTATCCTCTTTATCCACTATTTCCAGGACTCCATGCCCGGGCAGACCGCCCTCATCGTGGGGCTTATCGTAGCCGCCGTGGCCGGTATGGTTATCAGCTTGGTGCACGCCTATGCCGCCATTAACATGAAGGCGGACCAGGTCATCAGCGGCACGGCCATCAATATGATTGCCCCGGCAATCGCCATCTTCGTGGCTCGTATGCTCCAGAGCGTTCAGCAGGTCACATTTAAAAACACCTTCCGCATTGACAAGGTACCCGTTTTGGGTGACATCCCTGTGGTGGGGCCCCTGCTGTTCCAAAAGACCTATATCACCACATACCTGGGCTTTGCCCTTCTGGTTATTACGGCAATTGTGCTCTACAAGACCC
>CAZDDZ010000095.1:0-9689 GCA_964504285.1 uncultured Pseudoflavonifractor sp. | reverse complement strand
AGCCCCACCCTGACCCCTACCGCGACGGTGACGCCCCCACCCCCGACCATTGACCCCACCGAGACACCCGTTCCCACCGAGACAGCCGAACCCACGACCTCCCCGGAGGAGGAACCCTCTCCCAGCACCAAGCCCTCTGAGAGCGTGAAGCCGTCCGAAAGCCAGAAGCCCTCCCAGAGTATCAAGCCCAGCGAGGAGCCCTCCGTGTCTCCCGCACCCAGCGAGAGCCAGAAGCCCGAAAAGAGCGTGGTTGCGTCCATCTGGGACAAGGTATCCGCCCAGGAACGCCCCAGCATGATGGATATGGACGCCGACCTTCTGGCTGACATCTACGGCATTTCTGCCGGCGATTTGGAGGAGTACATCGCCAAGATGCCCCTGATGAGCTCCAGCGTCACCGAGTTTCTTATTGCCAAGTGCGCCCCGGGCAAGGTAGACAGTGTCAAGAAGGCCTGCCAGGCCCGGCAGGAAACGCTGGCCGGCGGCCCCCAGTACCCCTCTAATACCGCATTGGTAGAGGGATACAAGCTGGTCACCAGCGGGGACTACATCCTGTTCTGCATTGACGAGTATGCCGACGATATGGTAGCCGCGTTTAACAGCTTTGCAAAATAAAAAAATTGGGGTATAATAACTGCAAAACAGTTATTATACGCGCGCGTGGGCACTGCGTGCCCACGCGCTGAGATTTCAGCCCTCGGCCGGGACGGGTGGGGGGCATTATACCACAAAGAGACGGGGCGGCGCTAAGGCTGCCCCTTACAAGGAACAGGTAAGACGGGGAACTACCGCCGCTGGCCTGTCAGGAGGGTTTAAATTTGGTCTTTTCCAGTGTGCTGTTTATGTTCATATACCTGCCCGCGGTGTTGGCGGTGCACTACATTTCTCCACCCAAGTGGCGCAATGCGGTACTGCTGGTCTTTAACCTGATTTTCTACGGTTGGGGCGAACCGAGGTACATCGTCCTTATGGTGGTCACCATTGTGGTGGACTACTTTGCGGGCCTGATGGTGGGGCGGTATCAGGAAAAAGGCAACGACAAGGCGGCCCGTATTGCCGTGGCGGTTGCCCTGGTGTCAAACCTCTCCTTCCTGGTGTTCTTTAAATACTGGGATTTGATTGCCACCACACTGGCAGGAGTGGGACTAGACTTTATGCCTGTGCTTAACCTGAGCCTGCCCATCGGCATTTCCTTCTACACGTTCCAGACCATGACCTACCCCGTGGACGTGTACCGGGGGGACGCCAAGCCGCAGCGCAGTCTGGTGAACTTTGGAACCTTCGTTACCCTCTTTCCCCAGCTCATTGCCGGCCCCATCCTTAAGTACAAGGAGCTGGCCGACCAAGTGGACGAGCGCACTTGGAAGATAGAGCAGTTTGCGTCCGGCGTCAACGTGTTTATGGTGGGGCTTGCCAAGAAGGTGCTGCTGGCCAATAACATCGGGATGCTGTGGGATGCGGTTAAGGTGCTGCCTGCCGCCGAGCTGACCACGGCGGGGGCCTGGCTGGGGATTCTGGCATTCTCACTGCAAATTTACTTTGACTTTTCCGGTTACTCTGACATGGCTGTTGGCCTGGGACGAATGCTGGGCTTCGAATTCCTGCGCAACTTTAATTATCCCTATATCGCGAAGTCCCTCACCGATTTCTGGCGGCGGTGGCATATCTCGCTTGGATCCTGGTTTCGGGAGTATGTGTACATTCCCATGGGCGGCAATCGGGTAAGCAAGGGGCGGATGTTCTTTAACCTCCTGGTGGTCTGGGCTGCTACGGGTATCTGGCATGGAGCAAGTTGGAACTTCCTCATCTGGGGCCTTTACTTTGCGGTGCTGCTTATTTTGGAAAAGGGCTTTTGGGGCAAGTGGCTGGCCAAGCTGCCCAATTTAGTGCAGCATATGTATGCCCTGTTCTTTATCGCCGTCAGCTGGGCCATCTTCGCCGTGGAGGATTTTGGTCAGATGGGCATTTACCTCAAGGCCATGTTTGGCTTTGCCCAGGGCGGACTTACAAGCCCCGCGGTGGGCTACTGGCTGCGCTCCTTCCTGCCCATCCTGACAATTGGTCTGATTTCGGCCACTCCCTTGGCTACCGGCCTGTGGAACAAAATGAAGGAGAAGCCCAAGCAGGTCATCCTGCCCATTCTCATCCTGGCGGGACTGGTAATTTGCACCGCCTATCTGGTGGACGCCACCTATAACCCGTTTTTGTATTTCCGCTTTTAAGGAGGCATTATCATGTCGAAAAAATACGCTGTTTTTATTTCTGTGCTCTTTTGCGCCTTTATCGGCCTCTTTCTTACCGCGGGTGCTATCGCCCCGGACAAGAGTTTTTCCGAGCTGGAAAACCGGGCACTTCAGGAGCTGCCTAAGCCCACGGTTAAAACTGTATTTGACGCGAGCTTTATGACCGGCTTCGAGAAGTACTGCAACGATCAGTTTTTTGGCCGCGATACCTGGGTGGGCATGAAGTCTGCCGCCGAGCTGGCCATCGGTAAGCGGGAAAACAATAATGTTTACGTCTGCGAGGGCGGCACCCTCATTTCCCGCTTTGACACTCCCGACCAGAAGCGCATTGACACCAATACCAACTACCTCAACATGTTTGTGGAGAATGCCGGCGTGCCTGTCTATTTTTCTCTCATTCCCGGTCAGGCCTCAATTTGGGCAGACAAGCTCCCCACCGGGGCGCCCAACGCCGACCAGAAAGCCATTATTGACAGTATTTATGCGAAGGTTAACGCCAAAAACTATGATACCTATCAAAATCTTCTGGCTCACAAGGACGAGGACATTTACTACCGCACCGACCATCACTGGACCAGCTTGGGCGCCTATTACGGCTATGTCTCCCTGATGAACGCGCTGGGGATGGAGCCGGTGAGTCTGGACAAGTACACCAAGACTGTGGTAAGCGAGGAATTTTACGGTACCACCTTTTCTTCTTCCGGCGTGCGTAATATTAGACCAGACAGCATCTACACCTATGTGCCCGATGCAGGAATTCAGGTAACAAACTACTTTACAGATAAGCCCCAGGAGGGCAATCTCTATAACCAGAGCGCACTGGAAAAGAAGGATAAGTACACCTATTTCCTGGGTGGCAACCAGCCTCTGGCCGTCATTAAGAACCCCAGTGTGCAGGGCCCCAAAATTGTGATTCTCCGCGACTCCTACACCGACTCTCTGGCCCCCTTCCTCACCGCTCACTTCTCTGAAATTCACCTCTACGACCTGCGCTATAACCGGGGCAGCGTGCCACAGTATATTAAGGACAACGGCATTGACATGGCTTTGGTACTGTACAGCGTGCCTAATTATGTTACAGATACCAACTTTTTTACCCTGAAGCAGAAATAAGAAGCAAAAAGGTGCCAATCATATAGATTGGCACCTTTTTTACTTTAAATTCCTTGCTCTTTAGTCGGAATTGGGGTAAAATAACTGCTGTGCAGTCTTAGCCTGACCGGTGCAATCCGCACCCGAGCGCGGAAATGTTAAGCCATGAAATGACGGCATATTTACAATGTAATTTTACAGGAGGGCATACCAGTGACACGGGACGAGGCCTTTGAATTTTTAGACCGGACGGCGCGGGGAATTGCCGAAATGTTTGGTACTTCTTGCGAGACGTTGGTGCATGATATGGGAAGCCCGACCCACCCCATTTTATCTATTTACAACGGGCATGTTTCCGGCCGGAGTGTGGGCTCCACGATGGATATTTTGGGCACTGACCTGGCCCTGGATGAGACGGCGCTTATCACCGACTTTGTTAACCTCTACGCCACTACCCCCGCCGGGCAGCAAATTAAGAGCAGCACCTTCCACCTCATTGGCGAGGGACATAACCTGGCGCTGGGTATTAATTTTGACTACACCAGCCTAGTTTACGCAAACCGTATTTTGGTGGATCTTATGAGCGCCGACGCAGATCTGCAAAGTGCCATGTGGAAAGGGGGCGACAGCCAGCTCGCCGCCATCTACGATGAGTGTGTGGCCGCCGTTGGCAAGCCTGTTTCAGCCCTTACCAAAAAGGACCGCATGAAGATTATCGCCCTGTTAGACCAAAAGAACGCGTTCTCGTTCCGCAAGTCGGTGCCCTATGTGGCAAAGCACCTTCAGGTGTCCCGATACACGGTGTATAAGTACCTTGGCGAATTAGCCGAGGGCGGCGCTGACACAGAAGCGTGAGCGTAGGCGCATAGGGGAGCTAACGACAGAGCGGAGCGAAAAAATAGCCATTCATAGGCGCGGCATCCCTGATCTGCCGCTTTATTAGGAGGTACTTCCATGTATAAGGAACAAATTGAAGCGTATTTTAACGACCCTGCTCGCCGGGCGGCGCTGGTGGATGCTGTTTGCCGTCTGGTCTCCATCCGCAGCGTGCGGGAAGAGGCACTGCCTGGCATGCCTTACGGGGAAGGCCCGGCCAAGGCGTTGGCTGAAGGACTGAAGCTCTGCCGGGAAATGGGTTTTCAAACCTGCAACCATGAAAATTACGTGGGCACCGCAGACATAAATGAAAAGGAGACACTCCTTCACATTCTGGGCCACCTGGACGTAGTGGGGGAGGGGAAAGGCTGGACAACCGAGCCTTACGTCCCCATAGAAAAGGACGGCCTGCTCTTTGGCCGCGGCGTGGCCGACGACAAGGGACCTGTGGTGGCCGCTCTGTTCGCCATGAAGTGCGTGGCGGACTTGGGCATTCCCTTAAGGTACAACGTGCGTCTGATTATGGGTACTGACGAGGAGACCGGTTCCTCTGACATTGCGTATTATTACGCCAAGGAACCTTTTGCACCCCATACCTTTACCCCTGACGCTGATTTTCCGCTTATCAACATTGAAAAGGGGCACTATCATCCAGACTTCGGCAGCACCTGGGAGAAATCGGACGCACTGCCGCGGGTGGGCGGCCTGACCGGTGGCTTCCGCACCAATGTGGTGCCACCCGAGGCCCAGGCCCTGGTGTTGGGCATGGGGCCGGAGGCGGTAGAGGGCGCCTGCGCCGAGGTTTCCAAAGTCACCGGAGCCGGCTTTACGCTCACCGCCGAGGGGGAGGATACCCGCATTCTCTGCGCGGGCAAGAATGCCCATGCCGCCAGTCCTGACGGCGGAAACAACGCCATTGCAGCGCTGCTGGAGCTGCTATCCCGGCTGCCGCTTGCACAGTGCGGCAGCACCCAGGCTATTTGCGCCATGCATACCCTGTTTCCCCACGGTGATAACCGTGGCAAGGCATTGGGCATTGCCCAGTCGGATGCCGAGTCGGGGGATCTGACTTTGAATCTGGCACTGATGACCCTTACCGAAACCGGATTTACCGCCAAGTTCGACGTGCGATTCCCCATCTGCGCCAATGAGGAAAACTGCAAAAAGGCGGCGGAGGCTTCCTTTGCAAAGCACGGTATCTCGGTCATGGGTGACGGAGACATGACCACGGTACACTGCGTTCCCTCTGATTCTCCTTTTGTAAAAACCCTGCTGAAATGCTATGAGGAATATACCGGTGTGCATGGCGCCAAGCCACTGGCTATCGGTGGTGGCACCTACGTGCACGACATTCCCGGCGGCGTAGCTTTTGGCTGCGAGATGCCCGGTTTTGATCCCCAAATGCATGGCCCGGACGAGCGTATCCGGGTGGAGGATTTAATGACCTCCTGCAAAATATTTACCCAGGCCATTGTGGAGCTGTGCGGGTAAAGAGGCATAGCGACTACTGCCCAGAAGAAATAAAAATATCCCCCGGTCAATCTGACCGGGGGATATTTTTATTTACAGTCCGATACTCTTTTGCACGGCGGCAAGGATGGACTTTACTTCGTCAATACTGCCCGAGTCGAGCACCTGTGCCAGGGTGGCCTGCTGCTCGCTCTTGGAGAGCTGGGTAATGATGTATTTGGTGCGGCCCACCAGAGCGGGTGCGACAGATAGCTCATCGATGCCCATGGCAACCCATAGGGGAATCAGCTGCGGCTCGGAGGCGGTCTCGCCGCAGATGCCGATTTCCACACCTCTTGCGTGGGCGTTGTCACAGGTCATCTTAATGGCCCGGAGCACCGAAATATTGCAGCAGTCGTAGAGATACTGCACACGCTCATTTTGGCGGTCGGTGGCGGTGGTGTACTGAATGAGATCGTTGGAGCCCACGGAGAAGAAGGAGACATGCTTTGCCAGCTGGTCGGAGAGGAGCACAGCGGCAGGGGTCTCTATCATAATGCCAACAGGGACATCGGCCTTAAAGGCGACGCCGCGGGCCGTCAGCTCGGACTTGGACTCCTCCAGCAGCTCTTTCGCCCGGAGAAGCTCCTCCAGATTGACAATCATGGGGAACATAATTTTAATATTGCCGTGGACGGCGGCACGGAGAATGGCCCGCAGCTGGGTCTTAAAGACCTCGGGGCGGTTTAAGCACAGGCGAATGGCACGGTAGCCCAGGAAGGGGTTAAACTCGGCGGGCATATCCATGTAGTCCAGCTGTTTATCACCGCCAATATCCAGAGTGCGGATAATTAATTCCTTGCCTGCTGTTTTAATCGCCATGTCCTTGTAGGCCTCGTACTGGAAGTCCTCGCTGGGGTAATCGGTCTGCCCCATGTAGAGGAACTCGGTGCGGAACAGCCCCACGCCGTCGCAAGTCTCGGCGCTAAAGGTTTCAATGCTCTCCTTGTCGCCCGAGTTTACATTTACGCGGGTGAGGTGTCCGTCCTTGGAGTGAGCGCTCTGTCCCTTGCAGGCATCAAAAAGGAGTTTCTGCTGGTCGGCGGCGGCCTTCTGCTTCAGGAAGGCGGCCTGGGCGGCCTCATCAGCACCCAAAATTGCGGAACCGGCGGCGCCGTCTACCAACACGCTGTCCCCGGTTTTGACCTTACACAGCATATCTCCCGCACCCACAATGGCGGGAATACCCAGGGCCTTGGCCAGAATTACAGTATGGCTGGTCACGCCGCCACGCTCTGTAACCATACCGGCCAGACGGGATCTGTCCATACGCACGGTGTCGGCGGGGGTCAGATCTTCGGCAAAGATAACCAGATGCTCACCAGCCACCCCGGCAAAGGGATCACCGGTGACAATGCCCTGGATTTCTGCGGTGAGCTCCTGGCAGACATTGTTAATGTCGGCGGCGCGCCCCTTGAGATAATCATCGTCCACCGCAAGGAACATGGCCTCGGTCTCAGCACGCTTCTGTTCGATGGCCCAGCCGGAGCAGACACATTCTTTTTCAATCAGCTCTTTTACGCCATCAAAGAAAAAATCGTCGCCTACGATTTCTTGATAGGCCTCAAAAATAGCAGAGCCCTCGTCCCCATGCTCAGCCTTGGCCCGGGCTGCCAAAGTGACCAGGGAAGCGGCATAGCGCTGACGGGCGGCCTCCATTGCAGCAACCTCGGCGTGGGTGTCGGTGATGGAAATACGCTCGGTAGAAATGGCGCGAGTCTCAAAGACCACAGCGGTACCGGCCACGCATCCGGTGGCGCCGGGCAGACCCTTGATTTCAATCATAGTATTCTCTCCTTTGTGTTAAGTAACCTGTTTTTTAATCCCACCGCATGTCTTGGCCATGCCGTTTCCGCCCGGGCTGAGCCCAAAAATCTTAAAAATCCGTCTGGATTTCAGCAGATTTTTGGCTTGATGGGAAAAAATGCACCCGCTAATCCACGCGACTGAATTTAATCAGAGCTTCCTTAAAAGTTGTATATAAAAATGATACCACGTTTTTTTCTCTAAGTCGATATAGATATTTTTTAAAACGCAGAAACCCGCGAAATTGGGGGAAAAGTATTTTGAATACAGCTGATTTTTATGGTACAATACTAAAGATTGATTTTTTTGATACTGGATTAAGAGAGGACGGGAGGACACGCCGAAGCCGGCGCGACCGGACAAGTATGCAAAAGACGGGATTTGACAATCAGAAGTACCTGGACACGCAATCAGCTCATATCCGGGCTAGAATTGGACAGTTTGGCAACAAGCTTTATCTGGAGTTTGGGGGCAAGCTCTTTGATGACCACCATGCCTCCCGAGTGCTGCCGGGGTTTGAGCCGGACAGCAAAATTCGTATGCTCCGTGAATTGCGGGACAGTGCCGAAATTGTCATTGCCATCTGCGCCAGCGACATTGAGAAGAACAAGGTGCGGGGTGATTTGGGCATTACCTATGATGTGGACGTGCTTCGATTGATTGACGCCTTCCGCAGCCAGGGTCTTCTGGTGGGCAGCGTGGTGGTGACCCGGTATGCCGGTCAGCCCGCCGCCGACGCGTTCCAGCGCCGCATGGAGGAGCTGGGTGTGCGCTGCTACCGCCACTATCCTATCGCAGGGTATCCCCACAACATTCCCCTGATTGTCAGCGATGAGGGCTATGGTAAAAATGACTATATTGAGACCAGTCGTCCCCTGGTGGTGGTTACTGGGCCGGGTCCCGGCAGCGGCAAAATGGCGGTTTGCCTTTCCCAGCTGTACCACGAGTACCACCGGGGGGTACAGGCAGGGTATGCCAAGTTCGAGACCTTCCCCATCTGGAATCTGCATCTCCAGCACCCGGTTAACCTAGCCTACGAGGCCGCCACCGCCGATTTGGGCGATGTGAATATGATTGATCCATTCCACCTCTCGGCCTACGGTGAAACAACGGTAAATTATAACCGTGACGTGGAAATTTTCCCTGTGCTTTCCACTATTTTTGAGAAAATTATCGGCACCTGCCCCTACAAGTCCCCCACGGATATGGGAGTAAATATGGCGGGGAACTGCATTTTTGACGATGAAGCAGTGTGCGCTGCCGCCCGGCAGGAGATCATTCGCCGCTATTATGCCGCGCTTTGCGACCGTCGCCAGGGACTGGGTGACGACGACACGGTATATAAGCTGGAAAACATTATGCGTCAAGCCAAGGTAACGGTAGAGATGCGTCCTGTGGTAGCCGCCTCCCTCCAGGTGGCCGAAGAGACGGGCAATCCATCAGGAGCCATTCGCCTGCCCAATGGCGAGGTAGTTACCGGAAAGACTACCGATCTAATGGGGTCTGCCTCGGCGGTGCTGTTAAACGCCCTTAAGCGGCTGGCGGAAATCAGCCACGAAAAGCACCTGATCTCCCCTGAAGCCATTGCACCCATTCAGACTGTTAAGGTTGACCATTTGGGTTCTACCAATCCCAGGCTCCACAGTGATGAGACCCTTATTGCCTTAGCCATTTCGGCGGCAACCAATCCCCTGGCGGCGCAGGCCTTGGCACAGCTCTCCAACCTGAGAGGGTGCGAGGCCCATTCCAGTGTTATTCTTTCTCCGGCGGATGCCGTTACCTACAACAAGCTGGGGCTGCGTCTGACCTGCGAGGCGCAGTATGAGACCAACAAGCTGTATCATCGGTGATGCCTTAGGGGCGTAATTTTGCGCCCTATGCGATTGCCGCACCATCGTACACGATGGTGCGGCAATTTGCGTTTTCCATATGGGAAGGAGGGAATCCTCCTCCTGCACGGGGCACTGGCCCAATCCGCGCATGAAATGCCGCAATCACTTGGATTCCTGCCAGCGCTGGAAAAAAACCGGAGCGCTCCTCGATGTAAGGAGCGCTCCGGTTTCATTAAAAATTAGTCGGTAACGAAGGGGATCAGAGCAATCTGACGAGCGCGCTTGATGGCCTCGGTCAGCTGGCGCTGATGCATGGCGCAGGTACCGGTGG
>CAZDDZ010000094.1:0-9794 GCA_964504285.1 uncultured Pseudoflavonifractor sp. | reverse complement strand
AGGGTGTGCGTTGGCTTTCCGGAGACACCATCGCCTTTTTCTCCTGCATGGTGGTAAATCTGTGGCTTGCCTGTCCCTTTATGATTACCATTATGGACGGCGCGCTCCAGAGCATTGACCAGAGCTATTACGAGAGCGCCACGCTGGATGGGGCGGGTTGGTTTAAGCGTGCGGTGCATATTACCCTTCCTGCCATTAAGCCAATTATTGCGCCCTCGGTTGTGATTACAATTTTCACTACATTTAAACAATTTGACGTAATTTACTTGCTTACTCAGCAATCAGGAGCCAAAACCGGGGCCAACATTCACACCATACTTACTTACGCCTACGAAAACGCCTTTATTACTAACAATTACGGATATAGCTCCGCTATTTCCATCGTCATTTTTGCCATGCTGATACTATTCACCGTTGCCACACGGGCAAGAGTAAAGGGGGGAAACACATGAAGGGAGTGCGGCTTTCCCGCCCTGCCCGCCGCCTGGTCGGTCATACAGTGCTCAACGCATTTTTTATCATTCTCTGTATCATCGTCATGATTCCAATCCTCTACGCTGTCTCGGTTTCCTTTAACGGGCAGAACAGCCTTCTGAGCACCGATTTTTCTTTTATTCCCAAAAAACTGACCCTCAAGAACTATATTGCGGTTTTTACCCAGGAGCCGGTGCTGCTGTGGCTTGCAAACAGTCTTTTTATGGCCATTACCGTGGTGCTGATTTCCCTGGCAGTGGCAGTCCCCGCAGCCTATGCTTTTTCCCGCCGCTCTTTTCCGGGGCGGGTGCCCATTTTAAATCTGCTGCTGCTCCTGTACTCATTCCCCTCTGTACTGAGCATGTTTGCCCTCTATAAGCTTCTGCGCACCTTGGGACTTATGAACACCAAGACGGGCCTGATCATTGTCTATGTGGGCACCATGGCGGTTTTCGCCCTATGGAATTTAAAGGGCTACTTTGACACCATTCCCGTGGAAATCGAAGAAGCGGCCGCCATGGACGGCGCAAACAGCTTTCAGCTGGTTACCCAAATTGTCCTGCCGCTGGCTAAGCCCTCCATTATTGTCACAGCGGTCATGGTACTCATCTTCGTGTGGAACGAGTACATCTTCTCCATCACATTCCTGACAGGAGAACAAAACTTTACCCTGGCAGCAGGGCTTTATTCCCTCCAGGCAACGGAAATGAGCGGAAGCTGGCCCATTTTTGCCGCAGCCTCCCTGGTCGTCAGTCTGCCCATCCTTATCATTTTCTTCCTCGTCCAGCGCAATATGTCCGCAGGGCTGACAGCGGGCGGAGTTAAGGGATAGCCACAAATTATAAGCGCTGAGGCAAGCTTTAATGATCAGCGCTAGAGCGAGGTAATTTTCTATGAACAGGTTCGCCATACAGCATATTCCCATGTCTCAGGATGCCCATGGCGTTGATGAAAACCGTGTGCTTCTTCGCCTGCGGGCGGCGCGGGGCGATCTGACCTCCTGCATACTTTTTTATGCCGACCGGGCCTGCCGCCTGACCCCCGTCATTTTTTCCTCCATGCCAATGGAGGTGGTGGCTCAGGACGAGTACTTTGACTATTTTGAAGTGATGCTGGAGGGCGGGTACAAGCGGCTGTGCTACTACTTTGCGCTGGACGACGGAAAGGAACAGCTGCTTTACTACGGGGATCTTTTTACCGATCATCTTGTGGATGACCGGTCGGAATATTACCAATTCCCATATAACCGCCCGGAAGACATTGCCGCCCCTCCAAGCTGGGCAAAGGATGCTATCCTCTATCACATTTTCCCCGACAGCTTTGCCACGGGACGGCGCTCTATCTCCCTTGCTCCCACAGAGCGGGATTGGAATGGGGATTTGACCCGTGGCAAGCTGGGCGGCACCATTAAGGGAATTACCGAAAATGTCGACTACGTAAAGCATTTGGGTGTCAATGCCATTTACATTAATCCAATTTTTGCAGCCGGAGAGTACCATAAGTACGACCTCTTGGACTACTACCATATTGACCCCTGCTTTGGAACTGATGAGGACTTTCGGGAGCTGGTGCGCATTTATCACCAGAACGGCCTGCGGGTCATTATTGACGGCGTGTTTAACCACTGCGGCTGGCACTTTTTTGCCTTCGAGGACGTGGTGCAGCACGGAGAGGCTTCCCCGTACAAAGACTGGTTTTATCGGCTCTCTTTCCCGGTGGTCCGGCCGGATAACCCGGAGACCTACCCCAATTATGAGTGCTTCGGGTACGAGCGGCTTATGCCCAAGCTAAACACCGGAAACCCCCAGGTTGTGGACTACTTCTGCGATGTGGGCCGCCATTGGGTGCGGGAGTATGGTATCGACGGCTGGCGGTTGGATGTGGCCAGCGAGGTGGACGACGCTTTCTGGCGGGCCTTTCGCCGTGCCGTCAAGGAGGAAAGCCCTGACGCTATCCTTATCGGGGAGGTGTGGGAAAGTGCAGGGCACTGGCTGGACGGAAGCATGTTTGATTCCACCATGAACTACGACCTGCGCAAGCACTGCCGCCGCTTT
Organism: uncultured Pseudoflavonifractor sp.; assembly: GCA_964504285.1. Taxonomy (GTDB): domain Bacteria; phylum Bacillota; class Clostridia; order Oscillospirales; family Oscillospiraceae; genus Pseudoflavonifractor. The sequence continues at coordinate 7,266 of CAZDDZ010000094.1, read as the reverse complement.
TTTGCCGAGGGAAGCATTGACGCCTATACGTTTGATGCCCGCGTCACCAATATGCGTATGCGCTATCGGCACAATATGCTCTACGCCCAGCTAAATTTGCTCGACAGCCATGATGCCAGCCGTTTCCTCTCCCTATGCGGAGAAGATTCGGCCCGGCTGGAGCTGGCGGTGCTCTTTCAAATGACCTTTCCCGGAATTCCCTCCATTTTTTACGGAGACGAGCAGGGTCTGTCCGGACTCCGGGAGGAGGAATATCGTCAGCCCATGGTTTGGGATGAGGATGGAGCACTCTACCGCTTTTACCATGATGCTATTGCTCTGCGCAACAGCGAATTAGCCCTTCGGAGGGGCGGATACCGCACCCTGTCCGCGGAGCAGGGCAGCGGACTGTATGTCTATGCCAGAACCTGCGACGAGCAGGAAGTCCTAGTGGCTTTAAACCTGGGTGAAAAGACCGAACAGCTACCAGACGCTTTTATGACCCATACGGTATGCTGGGCACGGGGCAAGGACGGCGACACATTGGCGCCCTTGGGTTTTGCGGTGGCAAAGTAGAGCGTATCTAAAAAGTATCAAAACGCCCATAAACTTGTCTTTTCTCGCCATGGCAGCGCCAATTTTCCTTGCCATACGTTAGTATGGCTGCAAAAAATCGGCTTGCCTGACCAAAAAAATCCTGCGTTTCTTTGCATTCCGCTACTTTTCAGATACGCTCTAGATACAAGGGGGGAATTGGGATGGCAGTTACAATTAAGGATGTGGCGAGAGAGGCCGGGATAGCCGTGTCCACTGTCTCTAAGGCAATGAACGGCGAGCAGGGCGTCTCGGCGGAAACCCGCCGTAAGGTTCGGGAGGTCATTGAGCGGCTGGACTACCACCCCAACGTAAGGGCGCAGAATTTTGTTCGGCGCTCCTCCCGCACAATTCTATTTTTAACCGCGCTGGAGCGCGGCATTGGTTTTTCAAACCCACACCTTTTCGAGATTATTGCAGGGGTAGAAGCTGCCTTGCGGCACAAGGGCTACACCATGGTGCTGCAGGGTGTTACGCCGGAGGAAGCCTGTAATATTGTCCGTATGGCCGCAATCCAGCAGATGGCCGACGGCGTGGTACTTCACGCCTCCATTTTGTCCAAGGAATTAGACATCTTAATTTCCGATTTGGCGCTGCCGCACATCGCCATCGGCTACCCCAGCTTTCCAAACCACTTTAGCTGGATTGACAGTGATAACAGCCTTGCGGGCGAAATGGCGGCAAGGCACCTGGTTACCCAAGGTCACCGCCGCATTGCCTTTATCGGCGGCTGGGAGGAGGATCAAATTTCCACCCACCGCCTGGAGGGCGTGCGCAAGGAGTTGAGCGTCCACGGTATCACCTTGACGCAAGACCTGTTAAGGCACGGTGACTCTACCTGCGATTGCGGATATGAGCTGACAGTAAAGCTTTTGAGCGGGGAACGAAAGCCGGACGCCATTATCTGCGCAAACAACTACATTGCCTACGGCTGCTTTCAAGCAACGCGGGACAAAAAAGTGGATATTCCCAAGGATGTAGCGTTGCTCACCTTTGACGACTTTCCTTTTTCCCGCGTCCTGCACCCCATGCTGTCATGCGTTACCATTGATGTCTATGATATGGGATTTCAGGCCGGAAAGCATATTTTGGCCATGATTCAAAAACCCAATCTTCGGGTCCAAACCTATACGACCCTGCCCATTCTGATTGCACGCGCATCCACAGAGACAGACACCTCGGAGACTAGGGAAGCTCTGATTAAATTCAGTCGTGTGGATTAGAGCGTATCTGAAAAGTATCAAACCGCCCATAAACTTGTCTTTTTCTGCCATGGCAGCGCCAAGACATGCGGCGGGATTTAATCAGAGGTTTCCTAGATAATTAAACGGGTTGAGAGGCGGTGTTTTTACAAAAGATAAACGGTCTGCACATCTGTTACCGTAATCATGAATAAGAAAGGGAGATCATTATGAAGACTTGTAAACGTCGCGTCCTAAGCGTCCTACTTGTCCTGGCCATGGCCATTTCCCTCCTTGCAGGAAGCATCACGGCATCTGCGGTCGGTACGGCTCCCGTGCTGGGTCCTGTCACCTCGAAAGATGTCGTATACCAAATTATTACAGACCGTTTTTATGACGGGGACACCACCAACAATGTTCCCGCAGGGTTTGATGCAACCCTTTATGATGGAACGGGTAACGACCTAAAGCTTTATCAAGGCGGAGATTGGCAGGGAATTATCAATAAGATTCCCTATTTAAAGGGTATGGGTGTTACCGCCGTTTGGATTTCCGCGCCCTATGAAAATCGTGATACGGAAATTTTAGATCGTCAGGCTGATGGCAGCTACGACCGTTGGACAAGCTTCCACGGCTACCATGTGCGCAACTATTTTGCCACCAATAAGCACTTTGGAATGCTCAATACGTTTAAGGCACTTCGGGATGCCCTTCAGTCCAACGGCATGAAGCTGGTCATTGACTTCGTGACCAACCACACCAGCCGCTGGCAAAATCCCACCATGAGCTTTATCGCCGAGGACGGCAAGCTCTTCGAGCCCGATAAAAAGCCTGACGGCACTTATGCGCTTAACTCCAGCGGCGAGCCTTATGACTACAACGGCGACGGAAAAATTGAAAACCTTGTGGCTGACCCCAACAATGATGTAAATGGCTGGTTCCACGGACTGGGCGACCGCGGAAGCGACAGCTCCCGCTTTGGTTACCGGCATAAAGAGCTGGGTTCTCTGGCTGACTTTTCCCAGGAAAACGGCAATGTTGCCGCCTATCTGGAAAAGGCCGCTCTCTATTGGGCCGGGCTGGGAGTCAACGGCATTCGCCACGACGCGACCCTGCACATGAATCCCGCCTTTGTTAAGGGACTGAAGGACGCGGTTGACAGCAACTCTACCATTACCCATTTTGGCGAGTTTTTTATTGGCCGTCCCGACCCAAAGTATAACGAGTATGTGTATTTTCCAAAGCAGACCGGCGTAAACAATTTGGACTTTGAATATTACCGTGCCGCCACCTCTACCTTTGGCAGTTTTGCCACCCCCATGAGCGACTTTGCCAATATGATGGCGACTACACAAACCGACTACGAGTATGTTAACCAGACGGTAACCTTCCTCGATAATCACGATGTCACTCGGTTCGGTTATGTGCAGCGCAACCAAAAGCCCTATAACGCGGCCCTGGCGGTACTCCTTACCTCCAGAGGCATTCCCAACATCTATTATGGAACCGAGCAGTATGTTTTGCCCGCTGACGCCAGCGATGTGGCCGGTCGCATTTTTATGCAAACCGACAGCAGCTTTAACACCGGCACCACTGCCTATAAGCTCATTGGCAAGCTATCTGCCCTTCGCCAGGATAATGACGCATTGGCTTATGGTATGACCAATATTCTGTACAGCGATACAAATGTCATGGTTTTTGAGCGGCAGTTTTACAACGATGTGGTAGTGGTTGCAGTTAACCGTCAGCCCGACCAGACCTTTACCACACCTTCTGTCTCCACACACCTGCCCAATGGCCAGTACAGCGACTATCTAGGCGGTATGCTCTACGGCGGCGCTACTCAGGTAAGCGGCGGATATATTCCGGCAATTCAGCTGGGCGGCGGCGAAGTCTCCGTGTGGTCGTATAAGGCCGGTGCCCCCACCACTCCCCAGATTGGCAACGTGGTCTCCACCATGGGCCGTGCGGGCAATACCGTGTACATTTACGGAGATGGCCTTGACGGGAATGTCAGCGTTAAGTTCGGCACAACCGCCGCTACCGTGGCTAGCAATACCTCCAGTACTATTGTTACCACAGTGCCGCAAAACGCAACACCCGGCTACAACAACATTACCGTCACCAAAAACGGCGCAACCAGCAATACATTTAGCTACAATGTGCTCTCCGGTGACCAAAACCAGATTATTTTCCATGTGACTGCAAACACCGCCTACGGCGAAAATATTTATATTGTCGGCAATATTCCGGAGCTGGGTAACTGGGATGTGAATAAGTGTACCGAAGCTATGATGAACCCCAATTACCCCACGTGGTTTCTACCGGTGAGTGTCCCTGCCAACACCACAATTCAGTTTAAGTTTATTAAAAAGAATGCCCAGGGGGTTGTTACCTGGGAGAGCGGGGACAATCGTATAATTACGTCCTCGTCCACCGCGGCAGGTTCCATTGATTCACCGGTGTATGCGTGGCGAAACTAACAAACCCAACAAAAAGGCTCCGTCATGCGCCCTGAGGCGCATGACGGAGCCTTTTATGTTTAAGGCAACACTGCCCTCGGCTGGGCGTGTAATCACAACCGCCGCATCTACTGCACAGAGCGGCAGGAAAACCTTATCCCGTAATTCGGGTACCGGTCCTCCCGGCCACGCCGTCGCGGGCCTTTTCCAGAAGGGTAATCAAAGCGGTACGTCCGGGCTTTGATTCGGCAAAGCGGAGGGCGGCCTGCACCTTGGGGAGCATGGAGCCGGGGGCAAACTCACCGTCGGCAATGTAGCCGTTGGCCTGGGCGGGGGTCAGGCTGTCCAGCCACTTCACGTCGGGCTTGCCGAAGCGGATGGCCACCTTCTCCACGGCGGTGAGAATGATGAGCATATCCGCGTCCAGCTGCTGGGCCAGGGTGCAGGAGGCAAAGTCCTTGTCGATGACCGCCGCCGCGCCCTTCAGGTGGTTGCCCTCGGTCTTAAAGACGGGGATACCGCCGCCGCCGCAGGCCACCACCACATGGTCGGTGTCCACCAGGGCGCGGATGGTGTCAATTTCCACAATGGACTGGGGCTGGGGGGAGGCCACCACACGGCGGTAGCCGCGGCCGGAGTCCTCCACCACGTTGTAACCGCGCTCGGCCACCATCTTGTCGGCCTCGTCCTTGGTCATAAAAGCGCCGATGGGCTTGGTGGGCTTCTGGAATGCGGGGTCGCCCGGATCCACCTCTACCTGGGTCAGTACGGTGGAGACACCCTTGTCGATACCCCGATCCAGCAGCTCCTCGCGGAGGGCGTTTTGCAGATCGTAGCCAATGTAGCCCTGGCTCATGGCCACACAGACCGAGAGGGGGCAGGGGATATACTTCTCGGGGTTGGAGCGGGTCAGCTCGGTCATGGCGGCCTGGATCATGCCCACCTGGGGGCCGTTGCCGTGGGCAATAACCACCTCGTGACCCTCTTCAAGAAGGTCGGCGATGGCCTTGGCGGTCTGCTGGACGGCAATCATCTGCTCGGGCAGGTTGTCTCCCAGGGCGTTGCCGCCCAATGCAATGACAATACGTTTCTTATCACTCATAAAGAGCACCTCAATTTTAAATAAGTACAGGGCGGGGCCGGTGGGCCCCGCCCTGTGCGGAAACGGTATTCTTACTTATCCACGCGGCGGTCGGCGGCGCGCTCCTCAAGAGCCTTCAGCGTAGCCTGAGGATCCTTGCACTTGGCCAGGAAGATCATGGCGGCGATAATGTACGGCTTGAAGGAGGCCTCCTTGTACAGGGGGGTGCGGTAACGGTCGAACACGCTGGCCTCGACCTCGCCGTCCTTGCAGGAGACGTCGTTGATGTCGGCGGGCAGGCAGTGCAGGTACAGAGCCTTGCCGTCCTTGGTGGTCTTCATCAGCTCCTCGGTGCAGCACCAATCCTTGTAATTGGCGTTCTGGGCGAGCAGCTCCTTCTCCAGGGCCTTGATGCCTGCGTCGTCACCGGCGGCGTAGAGGTCGGTGCGCTTCTCCATGGCGGCGAAGGGAGCCCAGCTCTTGGGATACACAATGTCGGCGTCCTTAAACGCATCGGCCATGCTGTTGGTGCGGCGGAAGGAACCGCCGGTCTTCTTGGCGTTCTCGGCGGCGACGGCCTCCACCTCGGGCATGACCTCATAGCCCTCGGGATGGGCCAGCACCACGTCCATGCCGAAACGGCTCATCAGGCCGATGACGCCCTGGGGCACGGAGAGGGGCTTGCCGTAGGAGGGGGAGTAGGCCCAAGTCATGGCGATCTTCTTGCCCTTAAGGTTCTCCACGCCGCCGAACTCATGGATGATGTGGAGCATATCGGCCATGGCCTGGGTGGGGTGGTCGATATCGCACTGGAGGTTCACGAGGGTGGGCTTCTGCTCCAGAACGCCGTCCTTGTTGCCCTCGGTCACGGCGTCCATGAACTCGTGCATGTAGGCGTTGCCCTTGCCGATGTACATATCGTCGCGGATGCCGATGACGTCGGCCATGAAGGAGACCATGTTGGCAGTCTCACGGACGGTCTCGCCGTGGGCAATCTGGCTCTTGCCCTCGTCCAGATCCTGAACCTCAAGACCCAGCAGGTTGCAGGCGGAGGCGAAGGAGAAGCGGGTGCGGGTGGAGTTGTCGCGGAACAGGGAGATGCCCAGGCCGGACTCAAAAATCTTGGTGGAAATGTTGTTCTCACGCATGTAGCGCAGGGCGTCGGCCACGGTAAACACGGCCTCCAGCTCGTCGTCGGACTTTTCCCAGGTCAGGAAAAAGTCACCCTCGTACATTTCTTTAAAGTTAAGGGCGTTGAGCTTGTCAATGTACATCTGCAAGGTCTTATCCATTTTGATTTCCCCATTCATATTTTATTTTATTAAAGACGGTGTCACGCTTCGCACGTCTCGCGGGCGGGGCGGCTTCCCTCCGACTCCGGCCAAACCCGGCGATGCCTTCCGTAAGAAGGCATCCCCTGGGCTTTGCCCGTTGCTCCAGTCCATCCGCCCCTGCTCGACGGCTCAGCGCTTCTTACTTAATATCATTATCGGTCAGCGTCGCGCGGAACTGGGCCACGTCGGCGGTCTTGTTCTCCTCCTTGTACAGGCCGGGCACGGCGGCGTACATGGCGGCGCAGGTGGCAAGATCCTGCTTCCAGGTAATCTCGTTGGGGGCGTGAGCCTGGCTCTCAGCGCCGGGGCCAAAGCCGACACAGGGAATGCCGTAGCGGCCCTGGATGGCGACGCCGTTGGTGGAGAAGGTCCACTTATCGGTGAGGGGGCGGCCGGTGCGCAGGTGCATGGAGCCCTCGGGCCCGATGCGCTCAGTGCCGAACATGGCATGGTGGGCTTCCACCAGAGCCTGCACATGGGCGGCGCTCTCCTTGTTGATCCAGGTGGGGAAGTAGCACTCGGTCTCATAGACCTCGCCGGTCCAGGAGGGACGGTCGTACATGTACATGGAGACCACTACGTCATCGCCGTACTTCTTCACGTTGGGCAGGTCCCGAATCTCCTGCAGGCAGGAG
>CAZDDZ010000093.1:0-9874 GCA_964504285.1 uncultured Pseudoflavonifractor sp. | reverse complement strand
TGCTTTTAAAAGCACAGGAGGGCGGCCGGAAATTACGGTCGCCCTCCTGATAAAAGCGGCATTACTCGGCTACAATCAGACGAACCTTGCCGCCTTCCTGAGGAGCCTTGTCGTAGTATACGGTGAGGCTGTCGGAGTAGGCCCTAGCCTCGTCAATGGAATCAAACCACTTCTTGGTGGTTTTGTTGTAGCAGGCTACATTGCCCGCAATGGGAAGCACCATATTGCCGGTGGTGACGGTGCCGATGGGGGCAATGCTGCCGGATGCGCTGTCATTCAGGTCAAAGGAGGAGCGGGAGACACCGGTAACAGATTTAAGCTCCAGCCATCCGGCCAGTTTAAACACGCTGTCCACCTTATCCAAGGAGGGGGAGATACCAACAAAGCTGTCTGCCTTAATGCTGGCACCGGTAATAAAGGCATCGCTCTTTTTGCCGTTTCCGTAAGAGACCGATACCGCGCTGTTTAAAATCTCAGAACCGCCAAAAAAGCCGCCGGAAACCTTAGAAAGGTTTGCCATGCCGTAGATATACTGATCGCCGGTTACGTCGTCAAAGACAATGATATTGACCCGTCCGGCGTAATCCTTGCCCACATAGGAAATCTTGGAGGCGGGGACGGAAGTACGGGTGAGCTGGGAGAAGGAGATGCGCACAGGGGCGCCGTTGCCCACTCGCTCGTAGAGGTACACGTTTTCCGCCAAGGACGCGCCGCCCAGGGTGCGCCCGGCAATATCCAGGGCGCCGGTGGCACCGCTGGCCGCCAGGCGAGTGACGGTAATCTGGTTGACCTTGGAGGAGGAGACTGTGACCAGTTGGCCCTGGAGCTTCGCGGCGCTCTGCTCGGAGAGGTTGGTTTCGCCCGAAAGCTTAATGGGGTCGCCCTTGACATCGCGCAGGTCGGCCAGAGGTGTGACGGTTGCGGAGGTACCCTTCATCTCTACCACGCCAACGGTATTGCTCTTGGCCTCGCTGGGTGCTACCGCGCCGGCCACCTGGCCGTCGGCGGTGAGGAGGAGGGTGACCGTACTGCCGATTTTAAAGCCGGAGAGGTCAGCGTAGGCACTGGGGAGCACGGGGAAGGAGGCGCCCAAAACAGTGACCGAGGTGGGTGTTATAGGGCTGGGGGCTACATTCTCGTACACGCCGGTCAGTCGCAGGTCGGAAACATAGAGGGTTTTGGTGGCCTTATCATAGGTGCCCACATCGTACTGGCGCACGTCGGAAATGCTGGCGGACAGGCCGTTTTTGACCACCCGGTAATTGGTTTCGCTGCCCACCAGGGAGGCAAAGGGGTTGCCGCCGGAGGCCTTGGCGACGGCAGCGGTCTCGGCTATGTCGGAGGTGGGCAGAAAGACATACTCCAGCTTGCCCCCGGCCGAGTAAGAGAACACAGCCTGGGTAGAGGGCTTAATGTTCAGGTAAACATCCTTATAGGTGAGCGTCTTGCCGTCCTTATACACGGTGGTGGCGGGGGCGACATCCAGTTTTTCGCCGCCGGCGGCAGTGAGATAAGTGGCCTCGGTGGTCACCACATTAATAGTGCGCTTACTGCCCGCGGTGCTGGGCTGAATGGCAATGACCTTTTCATGTTTGTCCAGCACCAGCTTGGCGCGGGTACCGGCCAGAGTGTCAGCAAAGGGAGCATGATTTGTCTTATAAGGCGCGTCCGCGCCGGTGGTCAGTACTGCGCCGGTCACGCCGTCATCGGTGGTGGCGTCCAGAGAGAGGATGACAGCTTCCTTAAGGATTTGACCGCCCAGGCTGGTGACCAGGTAGGGCTCCTTCCCTGCCTTGGAGGGGGTAAAGAGCATATTTTCAAAAAGAATGGCGGTCTGCCCCCGGGTAATCTGGTCATACCAGTTGAGGGAGACCCCGTCGGTAAGACCCACTACCTTGGCGGAAGCAATGGCACCGTCGTACCATGTGGCACCGGAGGTCAGGTCCTTGGAGCTGTACCCCAGAATACGCATCATGATGGTAACGGCCTCGGCATAGGTAATGACGGCGTCGGGCTGGAAGGTGCCGTCGCCCTTGCCCATCATCAGTGCCTCGCCGCCCTTGCCCTCGCCGTCGCTGCCCACGGACAGGGAGGCGGCTAGGTTGATATAGCCACGGGCCCAGTGGTTTCCAAGCACATCTTTAAAAATAGTGCGGTTCATCTGTGCCTCGGCCTCGGCGCCCTTACCAAGGGCCTCCACGGCCATTTTGCAGAACTGGGCACGAGTGAGGGTACCAGAAGGACGGAAGGCACCGGTGCCGTCACCGCTGACAATCCCAAGAAGACGCAGGGTTTCGGCTGCCTGGGCCATGGTAGGATCGGAAATATCGGTAAAGCCGGTGGTGGCGGCCGCCGCAGGGACAGCTACCAAGAGGGTGCAGAGCATGGCTGCTGTCAGAGCCAGCGTCAGAATACGTTTAAGTTTCATTTGTTTCTCTCCTTTGGGGGTGGAGTTAGTTGACCTGTGGCGGGGGCGAGCCCCCCGCCTGCAAGCCTTGCGGTAATGGGGATGGTTATTCCGCGCGCAGGGCTTCCACAGGCTGGAGGCCGCTGGCCTTAATGGCGGGGTAAAGACCGAAGATGATACCCAGGGCAACCGAGATGAAGAACGCGCCCACGGTGATGCCGGCACTGGGTATCAGTATCGTGCCGAAGGACAGCTTACCTACCACCAGCGTACCCAAATAGCCCACGCCGATGCCGAAAATGCCGCCAATGCCGCAGATCATTGCGGCCTCAATCAGGAACTGGGTAATGATGCTCCGCCGCTCGGCACCAATGGCCTTGCGGATACCGATTTCGCGGGTGCGCTCTGTGACGGTAACCAGCATAATATTCATAATACCGATGCCGCCCACCAGCAGGGAGATGGCGGCAATACCGCCCAAGAACCGCTGCTGCATGGCGTTAGCTTCGTTGCTTTGGTTTTTCCAGCTCTCGTCGGAGTAGACGCTGAAACCGCCGGAATTTTGATTGATGATTCCGGAGAGAAAGCCGTTAAGGTTGGTGGTAACCTCTTTAATATCGTCGGCACTCTTTACCTTGACCACATACTCGTTAATGGGCTGGTTATTATTAAAGTAGCGGGTCATGGTGCTGGGCAGGAGAATGACCCGATCCAGGCGCTTAATGGATTCCTCCATCCACTTGGAGTCGTCGGAGGTGCCCAGGTCAGCGCCCGCGCCCTTGCTCTGGTAAACGCCCACCACACGGAAGGGCTGGCCGTTGATGGTAATAGTTTTGTCAATGGGGTCGGCAAAGGAAAACAGATATTCTGCGGTGGCAGCCCCCAGGACACAGACCTTATTGGACTTTTCAATATCCAGATAACTTAAATCGCGGCCCTTGGCAATGGTATAGCTGTTGCAGAGACTAAACTTGTCGTTGCCCAGATAAAGCTGGGGATAGTCGTCGGTACCGCTACCGCCGCCGCCGGGGCCAACCATTACCATGCCGCCGCCCCGATTGTCACGGGAAAGGGTTTTGGTTTCGTACTTAATGGTAGGGTTGGAGTAGATGTAGCCGTTTGGAGAGATGCCCAGCACATTGTCCAGCTTCAGACAGTAATCATAGAGGGCCTTGCCCACATCGTTACTGCCGGAGCTGCCCCAGGAATAGGCGGAGACACTGATCTTGTTGTTGCCCATGCTCTCATAGTAGGCATTCATGGCCATGTTCTGACCCTGGGCGTAGGAAACCAGAATCATAACGGCGGCAAGACCGATAATAATGCCCAGCATGGTCAGAGCGGAGCGGGCTTTGTTAGAAAATATGGACTTAGCCGCCATTTTAATGGCTTGCATTAAATTCATATGCCCGCCCCCTCTCTCGCGCCGTCAGATACGATAAGCCCGTCGGAGAGACGCACAATCCGGGGGGCGGTGGCGGCGATATTGTTGTCGTGGGTAATGAGGATGATGGTGCTGCCCTCTCGATTCAGATTATGGAGAATTTCCAGTACATGCTGGCCGGTTTTGGAATCTAACGCGCCGGTAGGCTCGTCGGCCATGATAATGGGCGGGCGGGTGGCAATGGCCCGGGCGATTGCGACGCGCTGCTGCTGGCCGCCCGACATTTCGGAGGGGCGGTGCCGCCAGCGATCCTCCATGGAGACGCGGGAGAGGGCTTCCATGACCATGTCCTCCCGCTTTCCGGCAGGTACCCCCTGATAAATAAGAGGCAGCTCCACATTTTCATATGCGGTGAGGGCGGGAATGAGGTTATACCCCTGAAAGATAAATCCAATTTCCTTGTTGCGGGTGTGTGCCAGCTGGCGGTCGGAGCAGTCGGTAATGTCCTGACCGTTGAGATGATAGTCACCGTAAGTTGGTACGTCCAGACAGCCAAGAATGTTCATCAGAGTAGACTTGCCTGAGCCGGAAGCGCCGATGATGGCCACAAACTCGCCACGATCGATGGACAGACTTACTCCATCCAGGGCCCGCACCTCGCTCTCCTTGCCCTCGTTATATATTTTAAAGAGGTCTTTAATATCAATCAGCATGGTGTCACCTTAACCCCACGCATTTTCAACATAGTAGTTGACAAAGACTTCCTCGCCGCCGACAAGGCCTTCCTTGATTTCCACGTTATAGTTGTCGGCAAGTCCCGTGGTAACAGGAACGGCATAGAAGCCGTCCTTTTCGGTGGGATAGGAGGGGGGAGTATTGGGTGCGGCGGTGGGGATTTCCACATCCACGGCGTTCTCGGGCTTGGTCTCCGCTCTGATAAAGACCACAGACGCGGTATTGCCATCGGTGCCGGGGACGTATTTTACGCTCTGCATGGGTACGACAATACAGTCGTTGGACTGACTGGCCACGAAGGAGTAGTTAAGCCACATACCGGCCAGCAGAGTGCCGCCCATATTATCCACCTCAAGGGTGACGGGGTAATTGGTCATGCCGGTGGTGCCGCCGCTGCTGCCGCCGCCGCCCAGGCTCATGTCGATTTTCGTAACAATGCCCTGGAAGGTTGCGCCGTCGCCACCGGAGGTCAGATCCACCGTCATACCGGGCTTTACAAAGGAAATGTTGCGGTCATCCACCGTGATTTCAACCACCATGGTGGAATCGTTGGAGATGGTAATCACGGTGTCGCCGCTCTTCACATCCACACCGGGGGTCAGGGTGCAGGAGGTAACGGTGCCGTCGATAGGCGCGGTAGCGTTAAAGTTGGAGAGGGCCTTCATAGCCTCGGCAAGCTTTTCGTTTGCGGTGTCAATTTCCTTCTGCTTGGCACGAATGCTGGCGTCCAGTGTTTCGGAGGACATGGTGAGCAGCGTGTCGCCTGCGTTTACGTTGGCGTAGCGCAGAAGCTTGGCGGAGAGGAGAGGGCCGCCGGCCTCGGTGACGATTTTACGGCTCTCATAAAATTTGGTCTCCCCGTTCTGGTAGGGGTAAATGGGGGTGCCGTCGGCGGTGGAGAGAGAGGCTGTGGCGTTCATTCCCTCTGTCAGTGTGCCGGGATTATTGAATACCAGCACCACCTCGAAGTGGTCGGCGCCCTCGGGGGATATGTAGTGAACCTTGTTAATGGTCTCTACGCTGCCGGTAAAGCTGGCCATGACAGCGGGAAGGGAGACATTTACGCTCTGGCCCACGGAAATATCATTTTCATAGGCGTAGCTGAAGTAAAGGGACAGCTTCAGCTTTTTGTCGTTAACAAGGGTAGCCACGGGGGCGCCCTTGGTCACCTCGGCACCGGAAGTGAATTCACTTACCTCGGTGAGCTTACCGGCAAAGGGGGCACGGACGGTGAGAGCATTCTTTTGCTTTTGAATGTCAGCCAGATCCTTCATCAAATTGTTCAGCCGTTCCTGGGCGGCAGTGACCTCGTCCTCGGCGGCCTGACTGCGGATGGCGTAAAGCGGCTGCCCGGCGGTTACCTTGTCGCCGACGGCAACCAGAACCTCCTGAACAGTACCGCCCTGGGTGAGGGTAATGGCGGCCGATTCCTTGGCCTTGGCGATGCCGCTGCCCTGGACGGTGCTCTGGATGGAAGAAATCTGAGCAACGTTGGTCTGCATTTGGCTGTCTACGGTCTCCTTTTTGTTAAGAAAGCCATAGAGAAAATAGCCGCCCACGCCCAGTGCGGCCAGGGTGACCACAGCAATAATGGCGTTTTTGACGGCCTTCTTATTCTTCTTTTTCTTTTGCGGCGCTTTCGGCGGGGTGGCGGGAGCCACAACGGGAGTTTGCAGTTCAGGCATTTTCATTTCCTCCTACGGTTAATGAGACAAATCGCTGTTCTTATTTTAGCATGATATGGGAAGATGGCAATTACAAATGAGTGACAAGTTCTTAAATTAACCTTAATTTTTGCCATTTGCTGTGTTAGACGCTGGGAAGAAAAAAAGGTTCCGCTTATTTTATATATTATAAGGTAGCATAAAAAAGACAGGCGGAGGGGGGCGCGACAAAGCCATAGAGCGTTTCTGAAAAGTCCATGCATCCGTCCTTTTGACAAAAATCTCGCCATGCCGCACCGTTTTTCCTTGGAATCCACCCAGGATTCCTGTGGAAAAACGGCTTGCCTGACCAGATTTCTGTTCAAAATTCCAGACACAGCGACTTTTCAGAAACGCTCTAATAGCGCATAAAAACTTTTTTTAAAAGGTCGGGAACCTTTTGCTGTGTGACATCGTCAAACACAAATGCCTCACCGCAGTAGGGCGAAGCGGTATTTTACAGTAGTGTTACAAATGGGGAAAAGCTATTGACGATTTTGGGAGGATGGATTATCATTCTTCCAGAGGCAAGAGGAGTCATACTTTGGCCGAAAGGCTTAGTGTGCCCCAATAAGCCCAATTTTAGAAGGAGGAATTCCAATATGAGAAACCTCAAGCGCGTTCTCAGCCTGGCTCTCGCTTCCGCCATGCTTTTCGGCATGATGGTAATGGGCGCCGCCGCTGCGGACAAGAAGGCTTCCGATCTTACCGATTCCGATAAGATCACCAACAAGGAGGCCGTAACCCTGCTGGTCGACCTCGGCATTGTCGAGGGCAAGACCGACGGCTCTTATGCTCCTGCTGAGACCGTCAACCGTGCCACCATGGCCAAGCTTATCACCGTGATGATGATGGGCAACGTGGATCAGAATGCCTTTAAGGGCACTGCCACCGATCTCACCGACATCAACGGCCACTGGGCTGAGGGCTACATCAAGTACTGCTACTCCAACAAGATCATTGCCGGCGACGGCGCTGGTCACTTCTTCCCCGACGAGCCTGTCACCACCGTGCAGGCCGCCAAGATGCTGCTGGTTGCCATGGGCTACAACGCTCTTGACCGCAAGTATGAGAAGGACACCAACTGGTCCGTTAACATCATGAAGGATGCACAGACTACTGTTGATGCCGCCAACAAGACCCGTTCCCTGACCGCTGGCCTGTCCGTTAAGGCTACCGATCCCCTGAGCCGCGACAACGCTGCCCAGATGATCTTCAACACCCTGTTTGTGCGCACTGTGTCCCCCTCCTATCAGTGGGACAATGGTACTCAGTACATTCAGTCCTACACGAAGGGCGGCACCCTGGCAGCTACCATTTATAACGTTACTGAGCGCACTACCGGCCTTTTGAATGCTGTAAACGGTGATGGCTACGCCAACGTTGGTGCTAAGGGCACTGCTGACTCCACCGTTGTTAACAACTCCACGGATAAGGTCAAGGGCAGCATTGCCGATCTGGGTAAGGAAGTTGTTATCTACAAGAGCGGCTCCAAGATTCTTTCCAGCGCTGCAGTTCCCAGCACCAACAACAAGGTTGTTGCTCTTCCCGGCGGTCTGACCGAGGGCGCCGACAAGACCGTGAAGGGTTCCACCGCCAAGTGGCTGGCCGACAACGGTCTGGCTCTTGATGGTACCAACCTCACGATTGTTGACTACGCTGCCAATGGTGAGGTGATTACTCAGGCCATGCTCGCCATTAACAACAATGCTACCATTGCTTACGTTGTTGATGTGGACGGCGACGGCAAGGTTGACGTCCTGGTCAAGAACACTGTTACCGTGGCCACCATTACCGGCGACGTGAAGACCAAGACCACTGGCGACGAGACCACCGTGTATGTACCCGGCGTGACCGGCACTTATGTGAAGGTGAATGGTTATACCGACCTGAAGAAGGATGACATTGTGATGTACAGCGTCCACAACAGCGTGTACAACATCACCAAGTGCGAGTCCTTTAACGGTAAGATTACCGGTCAGTCTGGCGCAAAGCTGGTTATTGACGGTACTGCTTACACCATTTCCTCCCTGGCCTTTAACGGCTACAAGGATAAGGATCAGTTTGTCGGCAAGGTCGGCTACGGCAAGGAAGCCACCTTCTGGAAGGATGCCAACGGCAACTTAGTCTACGGCAAGCTGGTTTCCGGCACCGTTACCACCAACCTGGCCATGGTTCTTGGCTATCAGCAGGACACTGCCGATATGTTTGGCAACCAGCCCTGGAAGGCCCAGGTTCTGAAGACCGACGGCACTGTTGAGATTATTGCCATTGACAAGGTGACTGAGGGCACTTCTACCGTCAGTGCTACTACTAGCTCTCTGGAGAAGTACGACTTTATCAGCTACAGTGAAAACACCGATAAGTCCTATAACGCTACCGTATTTAACACCACTGCCGCTACCGTGGGCGGTGTGAGCTATGTGATTCCCGCTGCTGCTTACAGCACCGATTACACAAATGGATCTTCCAACACCGTGATTGACAATGCCAGCGATAAAGCCACTAAGATTCTGAACAACCAGGCCAAATTCCTGGAGTACAAGACTTACAGCGGCAGCATTCAGACCGCTTACCCCGAGATTGGCAACTCTGCCACCATCTTCCTGGTTGCCCAGTACGACAGCAGCAACAAGCCTACCGGCTATAAGGCCTATAACGGCATTTCCGCTATGCCCAGCATGGCAGATGCTACTGCCTATGTCCTGCGCGCCGGCGACATGGCCAAGATCGTGTTTGTGGAGAAGGGCACCGGAGTCGCCGCCGAGAACGCCGGCAACATCCTGTACCTGCCCTCTGACGCCTCGCTCGGCTATGTGGCTAAGGATGGCGATACCGCCGCT
This sequence comes from uncultured Pseudoflavonifractor sp., assembly GCA_964504285.1. GTDB lineage: Bacteria > Bacillota > Clostridia > Oscillospirales > Oscillospiraceae > Pseudoflavonifractor. Next base: position 802 of record CAZDDZ010000093.1, on the reverse strand, counting down.
TACTGGACTTACACCGGCTTCGTGGACGGCACTCCTGCCACTGTGAAGATGACCGATTCCGCCAAGAACTCTGTGAGCGCGGGCAATGTCTACTTTACCAGCGTGGACGGCGATATGATTACCGGCGCAAAGGCCATTACCGAGTACACCGAGCCCGACAACAAGATCGGTGTTAAGTACGATGGCGGCGTGGTTGCGGTTGGCACTTCTGAGTCTGCCGCTGCTTACTACACTGTTACCGACGACACTAAGGTCTATGTGATTGACAAGACCAACAAGGTCATGACCGCCATTGCTGCCAGCGCCATCGAGACCGACAGCAACGACAAGATCAGCGTCAAGGCTAATGCCCTGAAGGCTGACCAGGCCGATGTCATTGTTATCGAGAAGGCCGCTGTGGCCGGTGCCACTGCATTCTCTGCCGCTCAGCACGCTACCTATGCCAGCGGTACCGCCATTAACCTGGCCGCCAATGCCGGTGTCAATGATGTTACCTCTAAGGTCGCGGAAAGCGATAAGGTCTCCTTTAAGATTACTGCTCCTAAGGGCGCCATTGTCACCGTTAGCGTGAATGGTACCTCCAAGACCGAGACCGTGAAGGCCAGTGCCGACAACGTCACCTTTGACGCTCTGTACACCGCTACCGCTGATGACGCTGCTGTTGCGAGCGGTTCCGTTGTGTATACTGTCACTGTGACCGTCACTGATGGCACCAGCACCCCCATCGTGAATACCTACACCCTGAAGAACATTAGCTAATTTCTGCTGAGTTGCACAAAAGAGCCCCGCGCCGTATGGCGCG
>CAZDDZ010000092.1:0-9945 GCA_964504285.1 uncultured Pseudoflavonifractor sp. | reverse complement strand
GGTGATTGACAGTGAAAATTAACGAGGTGGAGGAGCGAGTTGGCATTACCAAGCGCAACATTCGCTACTATGAAAAGGAAGGGCTTCTGTCCCCGGGGCGCAACAGCGACAACGGCTATCGGGATTATACCGAGGCCGATGTAGAGGAGCTAAAGAAAATTAAGCTCCTGCGCAAGCTGGATATGCCCATGGAGGAAATCCGCAGGATGCAGCAGGGAAGTCTAACCCTGGACGATGCACTCCGCCGCCACATTATCACCTTGGAACGGGAGCAGCAGAATCTCTCCACCATGCAGGCCCTCTGTGGCAGGATGCTGGAGACGGGAGAGCAGCTTTCCGGTCTGGACGCGCAAGCGCACCTCTTGGAAATGGAGCAGATGGAACAGGAGGGGACCCGATTTGTGAACATTAAAAAGCGCGACACGTTAACTCGGTATATAGGTCCTGTTGTCGCCGCCGCCGTCTTTATCGCCTTTATGGCGGGTGTCATTGCACTAATGGTGTGGGCATTTACAATAGACCCGGCTGACGCGCCGCCCCTGCCGGTGATTATTTTCCTGGTGGGAATTCCGGCAGTGGTTATCATGGGCGTGCTGCTGGCGCTGGTACAGCGATTTAAGCAGATTAGAGGAGGAGAAGAAGATGCTGCTTCTAAATATTGATTATATCCCGGATAAAAAGATTGAAGCACTGGGCATTGCCAGGGGAAGTGTGGTACAGTCCAAAAATTTCGGCAAGGACTTCATGTCCGGCATGAAAACCCTGGTGGGCGGCGAGGTGGAGGCTTATACCGAGCTTTTAAACCAGGCGAGGCAGATTGCCACCAAGCGCATGGTAGACTCTGCCCAGGAGATGGGGGCAGACGCCGTGATTAACGTGCGCTACACCAGCTCCTCCATTATGCAGGGCTCTGCCGAGGTCACGGCCTACGGCACTGCGGTGAAGATTGCGGAATAGCGAAAAAAGAAAAAATAAGGCTTAAAGCGGGATGATTTGCCCTGCGCTACAAGCCATCATTTGCGTAAAGAAGGAGCGCGAACTCATATGCTTAAAATTTCCCATTATTCCAAGACCTACCCCGGAGGAAAGCGGGCGGTGGATGACCTTACCCTCAACGTTGCACCAGGTGAAATCTTTGGCTTCATCGGCCACAACGGCGCGGGTAAAACCACTACCCTCCGGGCGGTGGCCGGGGTCATGGACTTTACCGAGGGGACCATTACCATTGATGGCCATGACATTCAAAAGGACCCCACGGCGGCCAAGCGGGTCACCGCTTTTCTGCCCGACAACCCCGACCTTTATGATTTTCTCACCGGCATTCAGTACCTAACCTTTATTGCCGACCTCTACGACATTCCGCAGGCTGACCGGCAGGCGCGTATCGGGAAGTACGGCGATGCCTTTGAGCTGACCGGCAATTTGGGCAGCCCCATCGGCAGCTACTCCCATGGCATGAAGCAGAAACTGGCCATTATCTCTGCCCTCGTCCGCGCGCCCAAGCTTCTCATTCTCGACGAGCCCTTCGTGGGTCTCGATCCGGTGGCTGCCCATCAGCTCAAGGGCTACCTGCGGGAGCTGTGCCAGGCAGGGGGAGCGGTGATTTTCTCCACCCATGTGCTGGAGGTGGCCCAAAAGCTCTGTGATAAGGTTGCCATTATTAAGGGCGGCAAGCTGGTGCGCCAGGGCACCATGGAGAGCATTGTGGGCGACTCCAGCCTGGAGGCCGTGTTCCTGGAGCTGGAAGGGGAGAAGGACTGATGCGTAAATTCAAGGCGCTTGTCGTTCTCAATCTCAAGGCCATGCTCAACTCCTTTCGCTTCGGGGGCAAGAAAAAAGGAAAAGCACGGGCGGCCAGCGGCGTAGGTGCCATGGTGCTGATGGGCTTTTTGGGCGTGTATCTCTCGGGTGTTTACAGCTTTCTTTTCGCCTCCCAATTCGCCCCGCTGGGCATGGTGCATCTGGTCATTATGATGATGTCGGTGCTGGTGGTGGCGATGGGGCTTATGTTTACCATCTTTGCCGCCCAGGGCATCATTTTTGGGGGCAGGGACAATGATTTGATGCTGGCTCTGCCCATTCCGGCCTTTACCCTCCTGCTGGCACGGACGCTGGCGCTCTATTTGGAAAACTTGGTGTTTGCCGTTTTTGTCATGATACCGGCGGGCGTGGCCTATCTGGTGTTCGGAGGTGAAGGCGGCGTAGGCTTTTTCCTGATCTTGCTGCTGTGCACCGTTTTTTTGGCCTTGATTCCCACGGTGCTGGCGCTGGTGGTGGGCTTTGTGCTGGCATGGCTATCCAGCAAACTGGGCCGCCGTGCTTTGGTGAGCAATTTGCTCTATTGCGGGGCCTTTCTCCTGCTTTTTGTGTTTATCTTTCAGCTGAATTTCTCCATTCAGACCCTGACAGTAGCAGCGGCTACCGGTATCGAGCAGGGCTTTAACGCATGGGGCGTCCCGTTTGTACTCATGATGCAGGCGGCCTGTGAGGGCGATTTCCTCTCTCTGGCGCTGTTTCTGGCGGTCTGCGTTCTGCCCTTCCTGCTGGCGGTGTGGCTTTTTGCGGGTCGGTATAAAAAGATTGTCACCGGACTGGGAGCCAAGAGCGCCCGCAACGACTATAAGCTGGGCACCGTGGCGGCCACGGGTGCACGCCGTGCCCTGCTCAGCAAGGAGAGCAAGCGCTTCTTCGGTACACCCATCTACTTCTTTAACATGGGCTTTGGTCTGATTATGATGGTAGTGGGCGGCGTGGCGGCTCTGTTTTTTAAGAGCAGCATTGCAGATTTTCTCCGCCAGATGGGGGAATTTGCAGCCGAGCTGCCCATCATGCCACTGCTCTGCGTGGCCATGATTTTTATGGTGTCAATGACGGCCATCACGTCGGCCTCCATCAGTCTGGAGGGCAAGCAACTCTGGATTTTAAAGGAATCCCCGGTTCCCGTAGGCAGTATTTTTGCGGTAAAGGTGGGCTTTCAGCTTCTGGTGGAGCTGCCCTGTATTTTGGTTTCCAGCATCTGTTTGACCATTGCGTTTCGTATGAGTATTGCCGAGGGCGCTACGCTTTTTCTGGTGAATGCCCTGTTTGGGGTATTCAGCGCCCTGTTGGGGCTGTATACCAACCTGTGTATGCCAAAGCTGGATGCCCCCAACGATACGCTTGTGGTGAAGCAGTCCATGTCCGCTGTAATCGGCATGTTTGTACCCATGCTGGTGGCGTTGGTACTGGGCTTCCTGTGGTACTTCCTTCAGGGGATTGTGGGTGTGGTGCCCGCCATGCTGCTGTGCGCCGCAGTAGTGGCTCTGCTGGCCGCGGTATTCCTGCGCCTGCTGAACACAAAAGGCAGGAAGATTTGGATGGAGCTGTAATAAGCGGAAGCTGGCGGTGGAGATTCTGCACGCGGGATAATGGTACCATTGTGCAGTGGCTTTAAAAAAAGAGGGGAACTTTCTTCTGAAGGCTGCGTCTAACCACACAAGCCATAAAAGAAAGGAGCTTATATATGAAACTCAAACGCATTCTCGCTACTGCCCTCTCGGCCACTCTCCTCGCAGGGGTCGCCCTGGCCTCTGGAGGTAACATGGTAATCTCCCCTAAGCCGGTTATCGCTGAGAAGACAAGCTACGAGGTCGTTCGCCGCAACGATGATGCATCTGTCATGGTATGGGGCTCGGTAATGGAGCTGGGCGAGAATACAATTTACCTGGAAAACGGTAATGAGAAGGATCCGAACAACAAAATTCTGGTGCGTGTTTCCGAAACAACCGCCGTGCTGGACGCTGTTACCGGCGAGATTAAGACCTTTGCGGATATTCGCCAAAATGAAAATGTCTATGCCTACGTTAGCCCCGCAATGACCCGCAGTATGCCCCCGCAGGCCAATGCCTTTGTAGTGCTTTGCAATATCCCCGCCGACTTTGGCGTGCCCACCTACGCGCAGGTGCAGAAGGTTACCCGGCAGGAGGACGGCAGTGTGGACGCGCTGGTTTCCGGCGATGTGGTGCTCCATCTGAATGATAAGACCGAGCTGATGGCCTACGGCACCAAACAGGTGCCTGCATTGGCTGACATTAAGCCGGGTACCATGGTGCTCTCCTGGTACCGCGTGGTGGCCGAATCCATGCCTGCTCAGGCCGCTCCCACCAAGGTGCTGGTGTTCCCGTACCACTACGACGGCTATGTTTCCGCTGCCCCCGGCGCACTTAGCGTTAACGGAACACAGGTAGCGCTTTCTGACAAGGAAGCCTCCTTTGTTCACGAGGGCAAGCTCATGGTACCTGTGCGCAAGCTGGCCGAGGCGCTGGGCTGCACCGTGCTGTGGGACGCTAAGACCCCCAACATGGTTACCGTAGAGAAGGATGGCGCGGCGGTCTACACCGTTACCATCGGCGGCGATACCATGACCGTGGACGGAGACATGGTGTTCACCCTTGCCACCCCTGCCCAGGCACGGGAGCAGGTTACCTTTGTCTGCATGGATGATTTGCTGACGGCTCACAGTGTCAAGTACGAGAGCGGGAATAATTTGGACTAATTACAAATGAAAACAAAGCGGCGGCGGGACTTGTCCCGGCCGCCGCTTTGCGTTACAATAAAATTATCTTATGAAGCCGAGGAAACTGTCATGAAATTACGCGCCAGACTTGCCGCACTCCTGCTGACCATGGCTCTGCTTGCCACGCCTGCTCTGGCATTGACCGCAGAGCAGGCAGGGCAGCTGCTAAACCTTTACTATGTGGACAAGTTGCCCGGGCGGGTGCTGGAGCAGACCACCGTTGAAGGTATGCTGGACGCGCTGGGGGACCCCTATACCGTGTATTTTACACCGGAGGAATATGCAGCCTTTCTAAACTCCATGCGAGACGAAACCATTTACGGCATTGGGGTGAGTATGCAGCTCCATGAGCGCGGGGTGCATATTACCGAGGTGCTTCCTGACTTAGGGGCCGAGAAGGCAGGGCTTAAGGTGGGCGACCTGATTACCGCCGTAGATGGGCAAGAAATCGGGGGCATGAGTATCGATGCCATCAAGGGGCTCGTTGGTGGCGAGGAGGGCACCACGGTTCGGGTGACGGTTTTGCGGGACGGAGCCCCGCGGGAGTATCTGATTACCCGACTGAAAATTGTCGTTCCGGCCACCACCACCCAGCTTATTGACGGGCATATCGGCTATCTTGACTGCCGCACCTTCGGCGAGGAGACTTTGAGTCACTTTGAGAAGGGGATAAAGGAAAATGACTATCAGACCGACCGCTGGATTGTAGATTTGCGTTCCAATCTGGGGGGAGACACTATGGCGGCGGTTCAGGCGGCGGGAGCCTTTGCCGGTGGCGGCGAGCTGGCTTATTTACGGAACAACGAGGGAGAGTACAATGTCTATGCCCGAAAGGAGGGCGCCCTTACCATTGACCCGGTGATTGTTCTGGCGGACGAGTATACCGCCAGTGCTTCGGAGATTTTTTCCGCTGCAATCCGTGATCGCCAGGCGGGCATTGTGATTGGCAGCCGCACCTACGGCAAGGGGGTGGCGCAGGTGCTGCTGGATGAGAGCGTAGAGCCGCAGTATTTTTCCGACGGATCTGCCCTTAAGATTACAGCCGCACGAGTTTTTTCCGAGGGGGGCGCGACCACTGATCAAGTGGGGGTTATTCCGCACCTTTTAGTGCCCGATGCGTATGCGCCCGACGTGGCCTATTTGATGGCAAGCTCCGGCCCCAAAGGAGACACCGCCGGTAAGCTGCGGGTGGATATTCGCTGGCGATGGTATGTGGATTTAAAAACTGCCGTACAGGCCGATTACCGCCCTGCTTTTGCGGCTCTTTTAGAGGCAATTCCCGCCACCACCCCGCTTTGGCTGGGGACGGGGGGGGCAGACGGCTGGCGGCAGGTGACTGCCGGAGAGGTGGCCGAGGAGTATGGTGTGACCGGCTACACCACGCGGGACTTTGGGGACACGGCGGGCAGTCCCTATGCCGCGGAAATTTCGGCCCTGGCAACCTACGGCATTGCGGTGGGGGACGGGGAGCAAGCCTTCCGCCCGGAGGAAACCCTGACCAGAGCGCAATTCTGTGTGCTGTTGGCCCGGGCGCTGCGGTATACGGCTCCTGCCGGGATGGCTGTCTTTGACGATGTACCCGTTGACGCATGGTACGCCGGTGAGGTAGCCGCCCTCTATCAAACGGGACTGATCAGCGGTTACGGTGATGGGCTTTTTCACCCCGACGAGCCAATGGATCATGGGCAGTTTATAACCATTCTGGCGCGGGCAGCCAAGGGGATCGGGATGCGCTTTTACCAGGCAAAGCCCCAGGACTATAGCGAGATGATGAACCACCCGGCGCTGGCCGAATATCCCAAGTGGGCGCGGGAAAGCGTTTGGCTTCTGGATGGCAGTCAGACCAATCCCATCGGCATGGGAGTCAGTCTTTTGTGGGCACCGCTGGGTGATATTGTCCCAGCCGCCCCCACCACCCGGGGCGAGGCCGCCTGCGCCTTGTATAACCTCCTGTCCTTCACCGGAATTCTGCCTGTGTAGCTGATGTAAATAAGATGTGCTAATCCAAAAATCCCGTTGAGAGGAAACTCTCAACGGGATTTTTGGATTTCTGGATACTATTTTTTGATCATTTCTTTAATCATATTGTAAAAAACAGCAATTCCAAGCCCGCAGCCGATGGCAATAATGAGATAGTCAATAATTCCCATAATACATCCTTCTTTCCGTATTTACCTAAGCTCAGACAGCTCCGGCGACTTGTTCTTTATAAAAAATGGAATTTGCAACGATCATGGTAACTGTGGAACAAGTGAGTCCGAACAGGAAGTGGCTGATACCGAGCGGCGAGCCAAGAGCCCAGTAGATAAGAGTAGAGGCAACCGCAACTGCAATGGTAACAAGGCAGCCCTTGGCATTCATCTTCTTTTTCCAGAAGAACAAGCCGCAGAAGATGGGTACCAGCGCCGCGCCGCAAGGCGCACCCACGTCTTCCATGATGGAGACAATGGAGGAGCCGTAATAACCCACCAGAAGGCCAAGCCCTGCACCAACAACCATAAATATACGCTGTGTTGTAAGCATCTGACGGTCGGTCATGTCTTTTTTGAGTCGACCAACCACGTCACGAGAGATGGTGACGGACATCAGCATGGTGACGGAAGCGGCGGTGCCCATTACAGCAGCCAGCAGCGCAGCCAGCAAGATAGCGCCCACAACAGGACTGGTCAGCTGACTGATGATTGCGGGTAAAATGGAATCAGAGGTTCCCAAGCTGCTGATGAGAACCGAACCGGCAAGTCCGGTGAAGCTTGCAAACAAGAGATACGGGAAATAGATCATCAAGGTGGCGGTAAGCGATGCGTTGCGCGCTTCGTTTGCAGTGCGTGCAGAGCAAATACGCAAGAAATTTTCGCTGTTCAGCATACCGCTGGTACCAAAATACAGAGCCGATGAGATCATCGTGCCCCAGCCCACGGTTGCGCCTACCTTCAGCATGGCCGGAGAATTTGCCTTCAAGGTGCTAATCATCGTTCCCACGCCGTCCATTTTTACCAGCGCAATGATAGGCAAAATAATCATTACAGCCAGCACCATTAATGCAATGTTCAGCCGGTCTGTTTTGGCTGCCGCTGCCATGCCGCCTACTACGGTATACGCCAGCATGACCAGTGTCATCAAAATCATAGCAGTTAACAAGCTAATCGACGGAATAAACATATTCAATATAGTGCCAAGTGAGCGGATCTGCGAAGCGACAATGGAGAACACCTGAAAAATGGTTAAAAGGGCTAAGAGGTCTGCACAGGTAGGACCCAAATGTTTACGGACCAGTTCGGGAATGGTGGTAACATTTTCTTCACGAATTTTTTTTGCAAAGACAACACTGGCTAAAATGGCGCCAATACCTACGCCGATGGAGAGATAGAAACCGGAAATGCCGTATGCATAGCACATGCTGGCACAGCCTAAGGTAGACCCTGCGCCAATCCATGCGGAGGACATGGAAAATACGTTCGTCCAAAATGGGGTGCTGCGTCCGTTTACTGCAAAAGCGTCGGCTGACTTGACATTTCGCCCCGCCCGAATACCGATAAAAAGGATTGCCGCAATGTAAAGCAACGCAATTATAATTTTAATCATAATGATTGCACTCCGTTTACTATTTATTTTTCCTCTCTCGCCATGATTTCACACAGAGCCTTTTCCAGACGATTTAACCCCTCGGCCAGTAGCTCGTGGCTGGTAGCCAAACAGATTCGGATATGTCCGGCGCTGCCGGGACCAAAGAATCTGGCTCCGCCGGGAACAATTGACAGCTTGTGATTTTTGCGCAGATACTCGACCAGATCCACCGGGTCCATCCCGGTTTTGGTCACGTCGGGGAAAAGGACAAAGGTGGCCTGCGTTTTATGGCAAGAAATTCCGGGCATGTTGTTAATTCGCTCAAGTGCGTAATCACGGTTTTCCTGCATCTGCTTTACAAAACCATCTACCCAATAGTAGGCCTTGTCCATACACGCTTGTCCTGCCACCTGTGCAAGTGCGTCAATGCCCCCGATTGTTGTGTCTGTCAAGCTGGCTGCTACCACACGCTCATACATTTCCTCGGTCTGGCAATAGACGCAGCCTGAACGTAAGCCGGCAATACCAAAGCTTTTAGAAAAGCCAAATACACTTAAAGTACGTGCATTGCGCTCGTTTCCAAGGTTGAGGATACTATTAAATTTTGCATCGGAGTAGACAATATCAGACCAGATTTCGTCGTTCATAATATAGAAACCATATTTTTCAGACAACGACAGAATGTGATCTAGGTCCTCAAGCGGATATACCTTGCCCAGCGGATTATGGGGATTACAAAGCCCCAGCATTTTTGTCTTGGGGGTAATGTAGCTTTCCAAATCGGAGAAATCAATTGTGCCGTCCTCACGAAGGCGCATGGGGTATAAAATGATTTTTGCACCGGCCGCTTCCATCGAAGTTTTAAATAGGAAGTCTACGGGGTCAAAGACAATTGCCTCGTCACCCGGCTTCAGCACCGCCTGTGCGATAGCCCACATGCCGCGGGCCGCGCTGTCGATGGGTAAAATTAAATTGGGGTCTACCATTTCCCCCTTGCGCTCCCGGAGTGCCCTTGCAATACTGTTACAGAACGACTTGAATCCCCGGTGGGGTGTATAGCAATAGTAGCCGCCCTTGATATATTCTACCAATGCCTCGCTGATTTCAGGTGCGGGAGGAAAGTCTGAGTCTGCTGCTGTTAAAGGTATTATTCCTTCCTCTACTTCGGCCCAGCGCATATTGTAGGCACGCTCGCGCAAAACTTTATGATTGATTGATTCGTTATTAAAAACCACGTCTATTCATCCTTCTCTCTTTTACTGCAATGGATTAAACGGTAGGGGGTGTCGCTTGCCGCACGCCGCTTCTCTAGAGCGAATTACCGCTCGGCCACTGCCTCAATCTCGATTTTTGCGCCTTTGGGCAGAGCTACCACCTGATAGCAGGCACGGGCCGGAGCTGTTTCTCCGAAAAAGGAACCATACGCTTCGTTAATCATGCCAAAATCCGACAAATCTGTTGTGAGGATTGTGGTCTTTACCACCTTGGAAAGATCACTGCCCGCTGCCTTAAGAATAGCAGAAATGTTTTCCATGGATTGCCGGGTCTGCTGTGCGGGGTCGCCATCCACCAAGTTGCCGGTAGTCGGATTAATTGGCAGCTGGCCGGAAACGAAAATCAGTCCGCTGGATTCTACTGCCTGCGAGTAGGGGCCAATGGCTGCGGGTGCTTGGGCCGATGTTATTTTTTGCATAAGCGAGTCACCTTCACTTTCTCTGATTTCTGCCGTTTTTAGGAAGCGGTAGATGTATGGGAAGCTGTGCTAAGGAATAATTAAGTGGCGTAATATTGTAAATATATTTACTATTTAAATATAACTCGTTTTT
>CAZDDZ010000091.1:0-9995 GCA_964504285.1 uncultured Pseudoflavonifractor sp. | reverse complement strand
GTGACGTGCATATGGACGAAGGGGATATCATCCGCGCCGTACTAGCCTCCATCCGACACCAGGCGCAGCTTGCCGTAAAGGAAGAAAAACGCTTGGCGACCCGTGCCGTATCGCCAGATACACAACGCGTTCGCAAACAAAATGCAAAGCTGGAACGGTTGGTAAATCAAAAAAAGACAGCTTTTTTGCGCTTCAACACTGGGGTCATTAGTCAGGCGCAGTATCAGTCTGAGCTTGCAAGTCTGAACGAAAAAATCGCCGCGTGTCGAGCGGAAATCAGTGGTTCAAATCAGTCATGTGGCACGCCCGATAGGGTGCGGATGTCGATACTCAAGCCCTATACAAATCTGCGGACGTTGGATGCTGAGACGGTAGACAAGCTAATCCGACGCATTCGGATTTACGGCGGCGGAAGAATTGAGATTGTTTGGAACTTTGCAGAGCCGTACGCAGGGGCCGCCATTGGTGTGGAGGATGGGCAGAATGTAGTGGGGGCTTTTGACATGAGGGAATAAAACTTGCTTAACCGTGGGCCTAAGAGCAATGAGCAGATTTTAGCCTGAAACATCACAAAACGGTCCCGGATACTTGGTCTATGCGTAACACGCGCCCACGCCAGTGTTACGGCAAGACCAACTACCCGGGACAACTAAAATCTTTGTCGATTTATTTCTTGGTTTTTACTTGACACTAGCTGATGAGGGCTTGTCCGGCACCAGCACCCCAAAGCGTAAGCGCTTTAACAGCATGATTCAAGCAGCTCGGGAGGGAAAAATAGACCTCATTGTTACAAAAGAAGTTAGTCGATTTGCCCGCAATACCGTGGATACGCTGGAATATACCAGAGAACTGCGCAAGCTAGGCATTGGTGTGGTATTTCTGCTGGACAACATTAATACCCTTGACAGCGATGGAGAATTACGTCTTTCCATTATGGCTACCCTGGCCCAAGAGGAAAGCCGAAAGACCTCTGCACGTGTGAAGTGGGGACAGACAGAACGTATGAAGCAAGGTGTTGTTTTTGGCGGATCACTGCTGGGCTACGATGTAGTAAATGGACATATGACCATCAATCAAGAGGGCGCGAGGACGGTGCAAACAATCTTTCGCAAGTACCTGGATGAAAGAAAAGGATCCAGCGTCATTGCAAAGGAGCTGCGGACGGAAGGTTTTCTCTCCAGCCGCGGTAATCTTAAATGGTCGGCACCCACGGTATTGAAAATTATAAAGAACGAGAAATACTGCGGGGATTTAATTCAAAAGAAAACCTTCACACCGGATTATTTAAGTCATGAAAAGAAAAATAACAAGGGGCAGGAGAACCTTATCATTCTTCGAGATCACCACGAAGCGATTATTCCACGTGAGATTTGGAATGCCGTACAGCGAGAACGAAAGCGCCGAAGCAGGGGGGACGGAAGAAGCAGCGGACACGGCAATCGTTACCCGCTATCAGGTAAAATTAGATGCGCCGCTTGCGGCAGTAGCTTTATCTCCCGAATGAAAAAGACAAAATCCGGAAGTCCGTATAAGATTTGGCGATGCGGCAAGGCTACGACAGAAGGCAAACAGTATACCGACGCGCAGGGAAATTTACAAGGCTGTGACGTAGGCCGCCAAATTCGGGAGGATACCGCATTAGACATCCTAAAACAGTCCGTGCAAGCCATTCAAATGGATCACAACGCCATTATATGCAAGTTGGCGTACATTGTGGAGGATGTTCTTAAAGGGAGACAGGACAACGGACACACCCAAAAACACCGTTTAGAGCGAGAACTGGAGATGGTGCAGGAAAAAAAGCAGCGAACCTTAGAGGGCTTTTTAATACAATCCATTAGCGAATCAGACTATCAATTTATGAACCGACGGTATGACACTCAAGTTAAGCTACTGCAAGAACAGATTGCCAACCTTGAAAAACTGGATGGTCAGACCACTTGCACACACAGAGACATCCGCGACGCTATTGAAGGCATTACTAATGGTAGCCAGGCGGATGGAAGCTTTTATGGTCAGTTGCTTCACCACATGACTGTTTACAGTGACGGAAGGGTGAAGGTGGCCCTCAATTTACTGCCCGCCCGTTGGATTTTTGTGCCGGATGGATCGGCAGAATATATTAGTCAAATATCGGTGCATAATGATAGCTCTCTACCTATGTCAGTCAGCAGCCCCTTTAGTTCGGGATATGGCATGGCATAGCGCTGGGAGAGGTACCGTAGGGAAGCGCCCAGTTCTCCGTCCGGGCCTCCGTATTGGGAAATAATTACAGAAGCTAGCTTAGGATTGGGAGTGGAAATTTTTACGGGATATTGAAGCTTTTTTTCATAAATAAACACAGGCCTTATACCTCCTTTTTGGAATAGTTCCAGGGCCAGGGATCTTTTAGCCAGGAGGCCCATGTTTTTTCATTCATGACCCCGCGGTGCATCAGAGGGCCGTGCATGGACTCGTACCGCTCACGAGCCTCTTTTTCCATGGTAGCGTATTGCTTATAAAGCTCAAAGGCTTCACCGTCACCTTGGTGGGTATCCAGGTAAATAGCCAGTTCCACCAATACAAATTCCAGGGCCTGGAGTTCGGCCAAGTGGCCGGAGACCACATCGCTTGCGTCTGCCTTTACATGGAAGGGAAGATTAAGGCCGGGAAAGAGCGTACCGTTATTGAGCGCTTCCTTTTGAGAATAACGCTTGGAGCCGGTTTGCTGGAAGGGTACATAGGGAACGGCCAACGGGGCGCATTCGGGCAATGTACCATTAGTGTCGGGACAAATTAGCATATCAGGCTTATCAGGCTTGCCGGTATCAGGATACAAATGAAGTACCTCCTTTTTGATTTGTACCGTCAAATAAAAGGGGAGGGGGCGGTCTACTTTGGGCGCAGTAGACCGCAAAGCCCTTTCACCGCTATTCTATGTAGTCGAAGATTATAGGAAACGGCTTTGCATGAGCACAAGCCTGTGGTATAATTGCAATATCCATACATAAGAAAACAGAACCTTTCATAAGTTGCGCAAGGGGGTGTCTGTTTTGAGAAACTTGAGATACCGTAAAAATTTTTTCCGCATTCTGGCCGCCGTACTGGTAGTGGGAGCGGGGTGCCGACTGGCAGCAGGGCAGTGGAGGTCTACACCGGCATTTTCTTATGCCAGAGCCGAGGAGCAAACCTTGGTCATCGATGCCGGGCACGGTGGTGAGGACGGGGGCGCAGTATCTATTTCCGGTGTACCGGAGAGTGGCATAAATTTGGCCATTGCCCTAAAGCTAGATCATTTGATGGGTCTTTACGGGGTGGAAACCAGGGTCTTACGCACCAGCGATATTTCTCTCCACGACAGCAGTGCAGCGACACTGCGAGAGAAAAAGGTCTCCGATCTGCACAACAGGGTAGCTATGATTGAGGAGACACAGAACGCCACGCTTGTCAGCATCCATCAAAATACATTTTCCAGCGCAAAATACCATGGAGCACAGGTTTTTTACGCCAATGGCGAGTTAAGCCAGTCACTGGCAAAGTTAACCCAGGAGACTCTGCGCCTGACCTTGGATTTGTCAAATACCCGAGTCCCGGCCAAAATACCGGATACTGTCTATTTAATGAACCATATCTCCTGCCGAGCCATTCTGGTGGAATGCGGTTTTCTTTCCAATGCGGAGGAGGATTTAAAGCTCCAAAGCAGTACCTATCAGACTAAAATTGCATCGGCCCTGGCAGGGGCGTACCTGCAATTTACCGAAGGAGAACAGCCAAATGAAGGCTAAAATTGTTTTTTACTGCACGGAATGCGGAAATGAAACACCAAAGTGGGCGGGGCAATGCCCCGCCTGCCGGGCGTGGAATACCCTGGTAGAGCAGCCTGCTGAATTAAAGAAAAAGACCGCCTCCGCGGTGGTCACGGGTTCAGGGCGGCGGGCAACTATAGGCATGAACCGTCCCAAACCCATCAGCGAGGTAGAGACCACACACGAACTGCGGTTTGAGACCGGTATGAGCGAGCTTGACCGGGTACTCGGCGGCGGTGCGGTCAAGGGCTCGCTGGTGTTGGTGGGTGGAGCCCCGGGCATCGGAAAATCTACCCTTATGCTGCAAATTTGCGAAAACCTCTGCCAATTTGCAAAGGTCTTATATGTATCAGGCGAGGAGTCGGAGCGGCAGATCAAGCTCCGCGCCGAGCGGCTGCACGTAAGAGGGGAGGGGCTCTATCTTCTGTCTGAAACAAATTTGGAGGAGATTATTGAATCTGTCAATCAGCTCGGGCCTGATGTGCTCATCGTGGACTCTATCCAGACGCTTTATAATGGAGACTTGACCACCGCTCCCGGCAGCGTGGGACAGGTAAAGGACTGTACCATGGCGCTCATGCAGCTTGCTAAGGGGCAGGGGGTTACGGTTTTTGTCATCGGCCACGTCAATAAAGAGGGCTCTATTGCCGGCCCCAAAGTGCTTGAGCATATGGTGGACTGTGTGCTTTACTTTGAGGGCGAGCAGCAGATGGCCTACCGCATCCTGCGGGCGGCAAAGAACCGCTTTGGTGCCACCAATGAAATTGGAGTTTTTGAAATGGCAGACAGTGGCCTGTCCGAGGTGCCGAATCCATCGGAAATGCTCCTGTCCGGTCGACCCGAAAATACTCCCGGCACCTGTGTTACCTGTGTCATGGAGGGCGTACGCCCCGTACTGGCAGAGGTCCAGGCGCTTTTGGCACCCACAAGCTTTAACGTGCCACGCAGAGCCAGTAACGGCTTTGACTACAACCGAGCCATGCTTCTGCTGGCCGTTTTGGAAAAGAGAGGAGGACTGCTGGTTGGTGCCTGCGACGCGTACATTAACGTTATAGGTGGTCTGAATCTGGATGAGCCTGCCGCCGACTTGGCTATGGTGATGGCATTAGCCTCCAGCTTTAGGGACAAGCCCGTGCCCGGAGATTTGGTCGCCATTGGAGAGGTAGGGCTAACCGGTGAGCTGCGTGCCGTTAATGGATTGGGACAAAGACTTTCTGAGGTTCGCCGCATCGGCTTTACCAAGTGCCTAATACCGGCACGGAACAGCGGAAAACTTGTAGAGCCGGAGGGCTTGCAGCTAATCCGGGTGCGTAATATCAGAGAGGCGTTGGCTGCGATTTTATAAGCTCCGTAGATTGTGACGAGGAACCAAAGTCAACCGCGCGAAATTTTGGTACAAAGTTGACACAGGGATTGTCGGTGCTGGGCAGTCCGCAGGATGCGGCTCGTTCTAAACTGCAATAGCCGTCTTTCTGATATACACAGTCGCTGGTACAGGCGATGAGACTCATTTAAAGCACCTCACACACAAAATCCCAGGGAAGGCAACACAGAAAATAGTTTGCCGCAAAAACTAAAATTTATGAAACTACCTGATTTGTTTCATATTTAACCGAGCGAGGGAGGTGTCTATCTGCAAGCATAAGAGTAAACAAAATAAAGATTTTGTTTACTCTGGGGGAGGGGAAACGGCCTTTATAGGGTGTTTTGCTCTGTTCCGTTGTTTGCAGCTTGCTTATGGACTATCGCACTGATGCACCACCTGTTCTGCGTGATTTCCTAACCTATCACGAGACAATTCAAGGTCACTCCCGCAGAACGGTGGATGAATATTTTTTAGACCTGCGCAACTTCTTTCGATACATTAAGATGGAAAAAGGAAAAGTTCCGCGCACATCTGAATTGGACGATATTTCTATCGACGACGTAAATTTGGAATTGGTGCGCTCGGTTGGTTTGACCGACGTCTATTCCTACATGAGCTACCTCAGCCGCGACCGTGCCAACCGTCCCAACAGCGATAAAACCAGCTACGGACTTAATGCCTCCTCTAGGGCTCGCAAGGTCGCTACCATTCGTTCTTTTTACAAATACTTGACCAACAAGGCAAAGCTTATCTCAGAAAATCCTATGCAGGATTTGGATTCACCTCGCACCAAAAAAAGCCTGCCCAGATACTTGGATTTAGAGAGCAGCATAAGCTTATTAGACGCCGTGGATGGCCCGTTCAAGGAGCGGGATTACTGTATTTTGACACTGTTTTTAAACTGCGGCCTGCGTATTTCCGAGCTGATCGGTCTTAATTTATCCGACATTCGTGACGATCAGATTCGAGTTCTTGGCAAAGGCAATAAAGAACGTATTTTGTACCTAAATAGTGCCTGTAAAAACGCTCTTACCGACTATATTGCTGCCAGAAGTACCAGCCCTATTATCGACAAAAATGCTCTTTTTATCAGTCAGCGCCGTACTCGTATCAGTAAGGCCGCCGTTGAAAAACTGGTAAAAAAATATCTTACCATGGCCGGGCTGGACAGCAGCCAATACTCGCCACACAAACTCCGACACACAGCGGCAACACTCATGCTTCAAAACGGCGTTGATGTGCGTACGCTGCAAGAGGTTTTGGGACACGACCACCTGAATACCACACAAATTTACACCCATGTAGACAACGATGACCTGCGGGTGGCGGCCAGAGCCAATCCCCTTGGATCGGTGAAACGTAAGAAAAAAGGTTCTCAATTACCTGAACCCGATCAAGAGTAAACAAAATATTAATTCCCGCCCATCTCTATTCAAAGAGTTTGGGCGGGAATTTTTTCTTTTAGGGCGCTATATTTTGCGGATATGCACCTAAAATATGTAAAAATCGAATTTCGTCTACATAATAGGTGCTCAGCGGGCGGTTGTCTGCATCATAAGTGTGAGCAGCCACCAGAGTGTTATCCAGGGTAGGTGTCTCCCCTATCGAAACAATAATTGGAGTGTGTCCAAATATTTCTTTCCCGCCAAATCGCAGCTGCACAAAGTCTCCCACTTCCATGTGCGCCAGGTCAGAAAGCTCGCCAAATGGCCCCGGACTTACTTTGTTTCGCACAATAAAGTTGTGGAAATACTCTACCCCTGTCCAGGCAGGCGCTTTTTGGTTGGGACTAATGTAATACCAGCCAAAGGTGGGCGTATAGTTCATCACTCCGGTACCGGCGTATAGGCACTGAGAGGCAAAATTGGTGCAATCTCCCCCGATTTCCTCGTAATCATAGTAAGCCGGATTGCGGCCATACGCCCACCTGTGGGCATACGCCACGGCGGCAGCTCTGTGATAGGGAATAATCGTTTTGGGTTTTTCCATCGATGGCACAGCAGTCAGTCCTTTCATTAGCTCTGACCATTCTATGCATATTCCCTGCCCTGCCGTGCATTATCTTATTCTGCCTCCGTAGCCAGCGCGTCTTCCAGTATCGTAGCACAGGGATACATCTCAAAGTCGTAGTTAATTTGCATTAGCTTGATACCAGCCTCGTGCTCTGCCGCTGTGGTGGAATTTACACCATCCTTTGCCACTAACACCCGGAAGCCGCGATAAAACGCTTCTACGGCGGTCTGTGTAATGCAGACATCGGAACGCCAGCCGGTAAACAGCAGCGTGTCTACGCCCAAGCCATCCAGAATGGTTTGTAGATTTGTGTGGACAAAGCCGTTAAAATACTTCTTTTTTACAATATAATCCTGCGGCTCCGGATTTAAATCAGAAAGGATAGATGCACCCCAGCTTCCATCAATACAGTGGTCACCCCAGATGCGCAGCTCCTCGTCCTCACCCTTGTGATGGCTGTCACAGATATAAATAATGGGAATTCCGGCCGACCGAGCCTTTGCAAAGAGTTCCTTTAGACGTGGCACGATACTTCGGATGCGCTTGCATGGCAAGGCTCCGCCCTCTGAAAAATCATTTTGCAAATCAATTCCAATAACGGCGATGTGACTGGGATGAGGGTTTTGGGTTCTCCTTTCCTGCACAGCCTCCGAAGCAATCGAAGATTGCAAAAGGGCTTCCGCCCGCTCATACTCGCTCCGTTCACGCTTTACCTTAGTCAGCTGAGCAGTGAGGATCTTCTGCCGAACCTTTGGGCCTCCATTCATGACTTTAATAATATCCTGAATGGAGAGCTTTACACTGCGGTAAAACTGTATTTGGCGGAGCCGCTCCAAATCCTCTTTGGAGTACAGCCGATAACCGCTCTCTGTGCGGTCTACGGGAGAAAGCAGGCCGGCGTTTTCATAATAGCGGATTGCCTTTACGGTTAGACCTGTGCGCTCCGCCGCCTTCTTTACTGTAACGATAGGAAAACACCCTCCTTTTATAACTGCTTGGCACACATGCTGCGTATCCGGAAACGTAGAACAACGGCGGGGATGCCAGGCTCCGTGTTACCTGTACGCATCCTCGCCGTCTATTTATTTTGCTCCAGCTACCTGTTAAAGATTCTTTAAAACCTCGGCACTGTTAGTAACCGTGCCGTAATGAGTCTCAATATCCCAGAGAGAAGACTCCTGCTCACGAGGTCCGGTGGCCCGTACGCCGTCCTTGGGTACCACTACGTTATAGCCAAGGAAAAACGCATCATGGCAGGTAGAGCGTACGCAGATGTTGGTGACAACACCGGTGACTACGACGGTCTGGACTTCAAGCTCACGGAGGACCAAGTCTAAATCGTTCTGGTAGAAACCAGAGAAGCGACGCTTGGGAATGCAGTAATCCTCTTCAATGGGGGCAAGCTCCTCAATGACTTCTGCGCCCCAGGTGCCTTCAATGCAGTGAGGAATACGTTTCTCAAATTCCTTGTCGTACTTGCCTGCCCGGTGGCAATCGTTTAAGAAGATGACCGGGAGCCCCTTCTCGTGATACGCGCGAATCAACTCCTGAATGGGGGCAATAATCTCAGCGCCCTCGGGCAGCACCATGCAGCCGCCTTCCTTACAAAAGTCATTGAGCATATCAACAATGAGCAGCGCACTTTTGCCAAGCTTTAGCTCGCTGTTTCCATCCACAAAGCATTCAGCGAAATTTTTCATAGTTGTTGACCATTCCTTAATTAGAGTTTTCTAGATACCCAAATATACAATAGCAGTCTCTTAGACTTACTCTGCCTTAGACTTAATCTGACCCAGCCGGTTACCCAGGAGAGCCTTGACAATAAAGGCAGCAATGACAGACTGTATCACAGGCATGCCAACGGGAATCAGGGACACCCCGAAGCCGACGGCCCAGGCAATAAAGCCGCCCAGGTTAATGGCAGGCAATTTTGTGTTTTCCAGAGCCGGATACTCCTGCTTGTAAGTAAACAAGAAATCAGCAAAGAAGATACCGGTCATGGGAGGAACCAGGCTTGCTAGGAAGTTAATGTAGGTTCCGAAATAGTTGTAGAAGCCGATGATTGCAAAAATAATACCGATAACACCAAAACCGATGACAACATAGCTGCGCTTAGTCTTGATAGCGGTGCTCAGGGACATGGAACCGGAGTAGACACAGCCCTGGGCGGTAGACCAGATATTCAGCACCAGCACCAAGAAAGAGGGAGCCAGCAGACCCTGTGCCGCCAATACAAACGCAATGTCGGAGTTGCCGGTGGTAACGGCACCGATAGCGCCAAAGAGAACCACGAAGGCATTGCCGATGATCATGGTAATGGTCATAATTACGATAGCCATTTTTTTGCTCTTGCAAAAGCGAAGAATGTCGGGGGTAAACATTACTGCGCCCACGGCGTATGAGCCAACGCCCAAGGTGACGGCTGTGGTAAAGCTCATGTCGGTGCTCTGTGTAGCAGCCATGAGGCCGGAGACGCCGCCCATGCTGTTGACAGCGACGAAGATGGAGATAATACCGAAGATGATGATGAGGGGCACTGCCAGATTGGAAAGCCAGTTCATCCACTTAATACCGCGCAGCGCGGTGAGCGTCATGCCAAGACCACCCAGGATAGCGATGGGAATGATGGGAATTCCGGGCCACATGGTGTTGGTTGTCTGGCCAATGAGATATGCGTCAATAGAAAACCAGCCAATGGTAGTGATGGTGACAATGGCGACCGGCACATAGGTACCAGCCATTCCGAAGGAATACTTGCTAAGCAGCCCCAGGTTAAGGCCGGTCTTGCAGGCAATAACACCCATGACACCGGCCAGGACCGCCAAAATTAC
>CAZDDZ010000090.1:0-10179 GCA_964504285.1 uncultured Pseudoflavonifractor sp. | reverse complement strand
GGAGCTAAAATACTTTTAGTAAGAAAAGTGCTTGCGCCAGTAGTATTGCAGGTGCTTATAGTTGTTTATCAATGCATTATGCTCCCCGGAAAGGGTGCCGGTAAGCGCGCCGTTTTCCAGGTAAAGACCGGTGGGTACGTTAATAACGGGTACCTGCTCCATGGCGGGACGAATGGCCTGCATATAGGCCGGGCCATCCCAGCCGCAGAGGCGAAAAACTTCGCTCATCAAATAGTTGGGAGAAATATCAGGGCCAACACCGTTAAAATCATGGCCCAGAGCGGCCTTGGCCGCATCGTTGGCCCAGATGAGGTAGCGGGTGGAGTAGTAGTTTAAAAAGCCATCCTTGGTGGAGACATCCAGATTGATGCCCAGCAGGTCATAGATACTGTTGTTGTCGCCCATCCAGGGATTGTGGTCACCAAAAACCACCAAGACCACCGGTTCTTCTGACGAGCGGAAAAAGTCAACCAGCTCTGCAAGTCGGTCACCGGTATCCTTTAGAGAACCAAAGTAATTATTCAGAAGATTGCGCTGTTCCTGCGTATAGTCGTTTTCAAGCAGGTAATCCTCAGACCAGTAATTTTTTGCGGTATCATAAGGGCCATGACCCTGATAGGTGACGCTAAAATTAAAATAAGGTGCGTCCGAGCTCTGTTTATGAGCTTTGTAGAGTGCTTTCATATCGGGAAAAAGCAGTGAATCAGGGCCAACGCCGCCCCCGGTCATGGTAGCATAGCGATTTTCAAGGAAGTAATAATTTTGAAAGCCCAGATTGCTGTTAATGTTCTGCCGGTTATAAAACCAGGAGGAGCTGGGGTGGCTGCCTTCCGTGGTGTAACCCTGCTGCTGCAAATACCAGGCATAGGAGTTGGTGGGGCCACGAAAGGACGGCAAGCCGGTAAGCCCTGTAAGGAAACAGCGCTCGGTGTCCACGGTACCCCCGGCAAAGATATTGGTGACCAGATTGCCCGTGTAGCTCTCAGCCTCCAGAGCATGAAAACTCTCGTAGACGCTTGGGTCAAGGGCAGGCGCGCCAAATTTGGTAAAGTCGTTGTATGCCTCCAGTTGAAGGGCAATTAAGTCCACCTTTTTGTCCGCCGGAATGTCAGCATCCTCATAAGCGGAAAGGGCAGCTTTGGTCTGCTTCTCATCATAGTCCGCAGGCGGCGTATCCTTGGCGTAGCGGGTGGAGTAGAGAAACGGATACCAAAAGCCACGGGAAACATAAATTTGAGTTTCGGAAAAAATATTAATGTGCTCATTGTTGGCAGTACCGGTAATATAAATAACAGGATCGGTGTAGAGCCCCCAAAGAGGCACACAGGCCAGCAGCGTTGCCAGAAAGCAAAGGAGCCGGGGCTTCCACGGTGTGCGGGCCCGAGCAAAAAAATGAAGAAAAACAGCGGCTGCCACAAGCAGTACCAGCGCTAAAAGCATACTTTTGCTAAAAAAAAGCTGATACCGGCCAACCATGTTGCCCGCCTCGCGAATTAAAAAAAGGTCCGCAAAGTAAAGGGGGTCGTTACGGAAGGTAAGCTTAAAATAGTTTGCCAGGGCAAAGCCCATAATGACTAGCGCCGTTATGGAAAAGGAGATGTCCGCCCGACCAATTAAAAAATAAAGCACCAAGGCCAGCATCAGGGCAGGTAAAATGTTGAGCAGCAGGGTAAGCGGATGGCTGAAATAGCTTAAAAAAAGCACGTTGCGGTTATCTGCCGCGGCAAACCACAGGGCAAGAACCCCAAGGCAAACGGCAGCCAGTGCCAACAAAACAGGGGTAAGAATGTGGTTTTTAGAGAGAGAGTCTATTCGTTTACGGGTGTTTTCCATGTTAGTTACTCCGTTATTATTGTAAAATAAAAAGACAGATTGCCACGCCGGTGCGCACACTGGCGTGGCAATCTGTTTATTCGCTTTAGAATACCAGCTTGCCCTCGATATAGCTCTTTAATTCAGAAATGGGCATTCTCACCTGCTCCATGGTGTCCCGATCCCGGACGGTAACGCAGTGGTCGGCAGGGGTCGTGTCGTCGCCCACGGTTTGGAAGTCTACGGTAACGCAGAACGGGGTGCCAATTTCGTCCTGGCGGCGGTACCGCTTACCGATGGAACCGGCGTCATCAAAGTCCACCATGAAGTCACGGCGCAGCTCGGCATAAACCTCCTCGGCGGCGGGGGTCAGCTTTTTGGACAGGGGGAGCACGGCACACTTAAAGGGAGCCAGCGCGGGGTGCAGGTGCATGACGGTGCGCACATCATCCTTGCCATCCTTATCCTGACCCACCACTTCCTCGTCGTATGCCTCCACCAAAAAGGCCAGGGTGACACGATCGGCGCCCAGAGAGGGCTCCACAACGTAAGGAATATAGCGCTCATTCTTTTCCTGGTCGAAGTAGGAGAGATCCTTGCCAGAGGTATTCTGGTGTTGGGTCAGGTCATAATCAGTGCGGTCGGCAATGCCCCAAAGCTCACCCCAGCCGAAGGGGAACATAAACTCAAAGTCGGTGGTGGCCTTAGAGTAGAAGGAAAGCTCCTCGGCGTCGTGATCACGCAGACGCAGGTTCTCGTCCTTCATTCCCAGATTCAAAAGCCAGTCGTGGCAGTACTTACGCCAAAATGCGAACCACTCAAGATCGGTACCCGGCTGGCAGAAAAACTCCAGCTCCATCTGCTCAAACTCGCGGATACGGAAAATGAAGTTGCCGGGGGTAATCTCGTTGCGGAAGCTCTTACCCACTTGGCAGACACCGAAGGGCAGCTTTTTCCGGGTGGTGCGCTGAATGTTGGAGAAGTTTACAAAAATACCCTGAGCGGTCTCGGGGCGGAGATAGACCGTATTTTTCGCGTCCTCGGTGACACCCTGAAAGGTCTTAAACATCAGGTTAAACTGACGAATATCGGTAAAATTATGCTTACCGCAGGTGGGGCAGGGAATGTTGTGGTCAGCAATAAAGGCGCGCATTTCGTCCTGGGTAAAGGCATCTATGGGCTTTTCCAGGGTAATGCTCTGCTCGGCACAAAAGTCCTCAATGATTTTGTCGGCCCGGAACCGCTCCTTGCACTCCTTGCAGTCCATTAAGGGGTCTGAAAATCCACCCAAATGGCCAGAGGCAATCCAGGTCTGAGGGTTCATAATAATGGCCGAATCCAGGCCCACATTATAGGGGCTCTCCTGCACAAACTTCTTCCACCAGGCGCGCTTAACGTTGTTTTTAAGCTCCACGCCCAAGGGACCGTAGTCCCAAGAGTTAGCCAGTCCGCCGTAAATCTCGCTGCCGGGATATACGAAGCCGCGGCCCTTGCACAGAGCCACGATTTTTTCCATTGTTTTTTCCTGATTGGTGAGCATAGTAAACCCTCCATATATGAAAGCTGTAATATTACAATTATATACATTATGAAAGGGTTGTCAACCGAAAACACCGATAACAACGGGCAATTTGGGTTACAGGAGCGGTAAAAAGCCCATTACCACCACAACTGTCATAACCAAAATGGCCAAGGTGGCAAAACAGTCCAGGGCCAGGAATGCCCTGCGGTGAAAACGGTGTGTCCGTTCGCCGTGTGGCTTGGGGGCCGGTTCTGAAATAGTAAGTTCCACCTCGGCTTCTTCTGCAAGGGACAATCTACGGCGGTAGGCTTCCAAATCAAGCACTTTGCCGGGTGCGGCAGAACATTTTTCCTCTGTCTTGCGTAGGACGGCATAGCTGCGGCAATGGGGCACGGCTTCGCCGCTGGCCATACCCTGCACACTGACACGGCGGGCATCCAGGTGATAATAAATGGTTTCCATGCGGTGTCCCCTCCTTAATATCCCCATTGTAGCAAATGAGCAGTCCCATAAAACGGACAAATAAAAAATACATATCGAACAAAAAGACTAAAGAACTATTGTTCGATATAATATTACAACACTTGTTCGAGAAAAGCAAGTGCTTTTTTTAGGGTTTTATTATATTTTAGCCCCCGGTGCAGATGACTGCCCCTACAACGCATCCGGTGGTAA
Organism: uncultured Pseudoflavonifractor sp.; assembly: GCA_964504285.1. Lineage (GTDB taxonomy): Bacteria > Bacillota > Clostridia > Oscillospirales > Oscillospiraceae > Pseudoflavonifractor. Next base: position 6,170 of record CAZDDZ010000090.1, on the reverse strand, counting down.
GCTTGATTTCAGAAACGCTTTAATAGAAAAATTGCCCCCTCCCTAATAAAGGGAGGGGGCAAAAATTATTCCTCGTCCAGCTTCAAAACGGCCATAAATGCCTCGGTGGGCAGCTGCACCGACCCCAGAGAGCGCATCTTCTTTTTGATTGTCCCCCGCGGGCGTGCCCGTGGGGGAACCCTGTTTATTTAACATGCTATGGGCAAGTAAATTGCCCCTGCGCCAAGGTTTTGCTGGGCAAAACCCTTGTACGGCGCCGCGGCGCCGCCCCGCGTTGCGGGGCCCCAGGAGGGCAAAAAGAAGCTGCTTGTGCCACTACTCCTCGTCCAGCTTCAAAACGGCCATGAATGCTTCGGTGGGCAGCTGCACCGATCCCAGAGAGCGCATCTTCTTTTTGCCCTCCTTTTGCTTTTCCAGCAGCTTCTTTTTGCGGGTAATATCGCCGCCGTAGCACTTGGCAAGCACGTCCTTGCGCATGGCGCGGACGGTTTCCCGGGCAATGACCTTGCCGCCGATGGCGGCCTGAACGGGTACCTCAAAGAGCTGACGGGGAATGTTCTCCCGCAGCTTTTCACACAGCCTCCGGGCGCGGGAATAGGCCTTTTCCCGGTGGGCAATAAAGGAAAGTGCGTCCACCTGGTCGCCGTTTAAGAGCAAATCTACCTTTACCAAATCGGAGGGCAGATACCGGTCGAGCTCGTAGTCCAGACTGGCGTAGCCCTTAGTGCGGGCCTTTAGGGTGTCAAAAAAGTCGTAGATAATCTCGTTTAAGGGCATGGAGTAGTGGAGCTCTACTAAATTGGTGTCCAGATACTGCATGTCCTTAAATTCGGCCCGCCGCTCCTGACACATTGGCATAATATTGCCTACATAGTCCGGCGGAGAAATAATAGAGACCTTGGCGTAAGGCTCCCGTGCCTCGGTAATGATGGCGGGGTCGGGATAATTGTGGGGGTTATCCACATAGACGGTGGTACCGTCGGTCTTGTCAATTTCGTAAATGACTGAGGGCAGGGTGGTGATGAGGGAAAGGTCAAATTCCCGTTCAATGCGCTCCTGAATAATCTCCATATGAAGCATACCCAAAAACCCGCAGCGAAATCCAAAGCCCAGGGCGGCGGAGGATTCCGGCTCGAAGGAAAGGGACGCGTCGTTGAGCTGGAGCTTTTCCAGCGCGTCCCGCAAATCGGGATACTCGGAGCCATCCTCAGAGTAAATGCCGCAAAAGACCATGGGCTTGGCCGGGCGGTAGCCGGGCAGGGGCTCCTTGGCGGGATGCTCCACGCCGGTAATGGTGTCGCCCACCTGAGTGTCCTTCACGTTCTTAATGGAGGCGTTAAAGTACCCGACCTCGCCGGCTACCAGCTCGTCGCATGGCTCCATGCCGATGGGAAGGAGATGACCGCACTCCAGCACGTCGTACTCCGCACCGCCCACCATAAAGCGCACGTCCATGCCGGTGCGCAGGGTCCCCTCCATGACCCGGAAAAAGACGATTACGCCACGATACGCGTCATACTGGCTATCAAAAACCAGGGCTTTTAGAGGTGCGCTTGGGTCCCCTGTGGGAGCGGGGATATGTTTTACAATATCCTCCAGTACCGCGTCAATGTTTAGACCCATTTTGGCGGAAATCTCGGGGGCGTCCTTGGCCTCCAGGCCGATAATGTCCTCTACCTCTTGCTTGACCCGCTTGGGGTCGGCGGCGGGCAGGTCAATTTTGTTAATAACGGGGCGAATTTCCAGGTTATGCTCCAGTGCCAGGTAAGTGTTTGCCAGGGTTTGCGCCTCAATGCCCTGAGCGGCGTCCACCACCAGCACCGCACCCTCACAAGCCGCCAGTGAACGGGAAACCTCATAGTTAAAGTCCACGTGCCCCGGGGTGTCAATAAGATTGAGCTCGTAGGTGTTGCCGTCCTGCGCCTTGTAGTTAAGTTTCACAGCTCGGGCCTTAATGGTAATGCCGCGTTCCCGCTCTAAGTCCATGTTGTCCAGCAGCTGGCTCTCCATGTCCCGCATGGCCACAGCATCGCATTTTTCAATCAGACGGTCGGAAAGCGTGGACTTACCGTGATCAATGTGAGCAATAATAGAAAAGTTACGAATTTTCGACTGGTCAGTCAACGCAGAACACCTCCGTGGTAAGTCCACGCTGCCGCGCCGAATGGCGCGTACAAGCGTTTTGTGCAACAAAACCTTGGCGCAAGGCGGAATTCATTTCCGCCGCGCAAGTAAAATCAATGGGGCCCCCACACGGCACAAGCCGGGTGGGGCAGGATTTACCGTGATCAATGTGAGCAATGATGCTAAAATTGCGAATCTTTGACTGGTCTGTCATATAGACACCTCAAAATAAAAAATCGGAAAAAGAAAAAAGCAACGGAGAAAGAACCGTACAAGCCGGCTTTTTTATTTTACTTACTTCTGCTCCGCCCGTCGGGCGGCCAGACGGGCGTTAACACGCTCGCCTGTATTGTGGATAATTTGCAGCAGAGATTGGTAGGGACCCGGATAGTTTTTGGCCAAGGCCTCATGATTCATTGCGGGGAAACTCCCCTTTTCCTTGACGTGGAGAGCCAGCGCGTCCACATAGTCCACCTCGGCGCAAATCATATCGGCGTCCGACACACCGGCAATAAACTGGCGTGCGGGGACCGAGAAAAAATCTTCGTTCTGTGTGCCGTCGGCCCGGTAAAGATGACGGAAGACCTTATATACCGCTGTGGATAAATAGTCCGAGGCGGCGCGGATGGCATCCTTTCGGCCCAGCTTGCTCAGCAAATCAAACAGTATGCTGATGGAGTTAACCAGCAGTTTTTTGGACAGAGTAGCCATAATACTGCCCTGGAGAATATTGTCCTTCTCCGCGGAGTAGTCGTAAAGCTCGTCGGCTGCAATGGTGGTGCCGTCCCGGGTGAGGGTGCGGCCCAGTAAAAAGTCCGCCGACACATTATAATAATCGCAGGCCTTGGCGACAAAAGCAAGCCCCGGCTCACGAATCCCATTTTCGTAGTGGGACAGCAGCGCCTGAGAAATCCCCAGATCTTTAGCCGCCGCTCGTTGTGAGGTTCCCTTCTCTTGCCGCAGCAGGGACAGGGATCGAGAAAAATCGGAATTCATGGCAAACACACACCTTACTTAATGACAGTGAGTATAGTATAGCGATACAAATACAAAAAGTAAAGGACATTTTTCTACTTTTGTACCCTTTTAGCATTGAGCTTTTTAGGGGCTTGGGTGTATAATAAAACCAAATAACACTGGTTGGAGGAAAAACTATGTTTAAAAAGCTTACCGAGACGCTGAAGGCAGATCCCCGCAAGATTGTATTTCCCGAGGGTACCGACCCCCGTATTTTGGAGGCATCCGCCCGGCTGATTTCCGGCAACGTCCTTACCCCCGTCCTGGTGGGCAAGGTAGACGAGGTGACGGCTGCTGCCCAGGCCGGCGGCTTTAATATTACCGGAGCTGAGATTCTCGATCCCGCCACCTACCCCGCTATGGACGCCATGGTGGATAAGATGGTGGAGCTGCGTAAGGGCAAGATGACGCCTGAGCAGTGCCGTGAAGCTCTTCTTAAGGGCAATTACTTTGGCACTATGCTGGTAAAAATGGGCGAGGCCGACTGCCTGCTGGGCGGCGCTACATACTCTACCGCCGACACCGTGCGTCCCGCCCTTCAGCTCATAAAGACCAAGCCCGGCAGCACCATTGTCTCCTCCTGCTTTATTATGGTACGGGAGGCCGTGGGCGGCAGCGATATTTTGGCCATGGGCGACTGCGCCATAAACATCGACCCCACCGAGGATCAGCTGGTAGAGATCGCCACCGAGGTGGCTGCCTGCGCCCGCCGCTTTGGCATTGACCCCAAGGTAGCCATGCTCTCTTACTCCACCAAGGGCTCTGGTTCCGGGCCCAATGTGGACAAGGTGCGCAACGCCTTCCAGAAGCTGATGGACAAGAACCCTGACTTTGATGTAGAGGGCGAGCTCCAGTTTGACGCCGCCGTCTCTCCCGAGGTGGCAGAGACCAAGTGCAAGGGATCCAAGGTGGCCGGTCACGCCAACACCTTTATCTTCCCCGAAATTCAGTCCGGCAACATCGGCTATAAGATTGCCCAGCGTCTGGGTGGGTTTGAGGCCTATGGCCCCATTCTCCTGGGTCTTAACGCCCCCGTCAACGACCTCTCCCGGGGCTGTAATGCCGACGAAGTTTATGCCATGGCCATTATTACCGCCGCGCTCAAGTAAGGAAACAGCCAGCCTAAGCCCCCCGCCCTGTGTACAGGGCGGGGGGGCTTTTTGTTACTATTGTCATTTTTACCAAATTGTAAACTTGTAAAAACATACAACTCATGTGAAATATACCGCTAATGGACGTATGTGATATAAAAGCCAATCTGGGGCACAAGATGTCGTATTTTTGCTAATGTATTGTGCCACAAGGGTTTGAGGGGCCTGTACATGGAAAAAAGCTTGACTTGTAGCCTCAAAGCGTGTATGATACCATTTGTAACCGCTTTGTAATCTTTTAAAAGTGCGGGTACCAGCACACGGTATACTATTCATAATGGTATTGCCAAGCTTAAATTAAATGATATAAGAAGGAGGTATGGCTTCCAATGGACGAAATACTGCATGAGCACGACGTACTGGACTGCCCTACCCTCCGCGTGACGGAAGAAAACACCGCCGCACTGCCCCTTTCCTGGCAGGAGCGGATGCGCCGCGCTGCTGTTGCAGTCCGGAACAAGGCGGAGCTTTTCCGTAGTCGTGCCGCAGGATTGTTTCATCGAACGGACGCTGTAACCGGCCGTCTTGGTTTTTTGGCCCCTGTGGCCTTTTTGCTGACTTCCGCCGCTATCGGCGCGGCGCTGGTGGCCGCCACCGTCTATGCCCCGGGCTATGTAGTCACCGTGGACGGTGTGGCGCTGGGTACGGTCACCGATCCCCAGGTCTATGAGGACGCTACCGATCGGGTAGAGGAGAGGGCCTCTAAAATTTTGGGCTATCCCTACACCATTGAGCACGAGGTCACGTATGATTTCGCACTGACCGAGAAGGATGCGTTTAGCCCCATCTCCACCTTTGAAACCTACCTCTTTGACCAGGTGGGAGAGGTGATGAAAAGCTACGTTCTTAAGGTAAACGGACAGTTTATTGGAGCCGCTGCCGATGAGAGTCAGCTTACCGCCATTTTAGATGCCATTAAGGCCCCTTATTTAACAGAAAACACTGCGTCATCCGACTTTTTGGAGGATGTTACCGTAACCCGTGAATACACGCCCTCCAATGTGGAGCAGGATGTGGAGGATATGAGTGCCATCCTCACTGCCAATACCAACGGGGAGACCCAGTATGAGGTCAAGGCGGGGGATACCTTCATGCAGATTGCGTACAGCAATGGCATGAACATGAAAGAGCTTGAAGCGCTTAATCCCGAGCAGGACGTGAACAAGCTCTATATCGGCCAAATTCTTACCATCCGGGAAACCATCCCCTTCCTGTCGGTCAAGACCACGGAAAATCAGGTTTATACCGAGTCCATTGCCCCACCTGTGGAGGAGGTAGAGGACAGCTCCATGTACAAAGGCGACAGCAAGGTCATTACCCCCGGCACAGAGGGACAGGCACAGGTTACCGCCGATGTGACCTTTATTAACGGAGTAGAAAAGGGCCGGGATGTTATCGAGAGCGTTGTGCTCACAGAGCCCACGACTAAGGTGGTTGCTGTCGGTACCAAAGAACGGCCCAGCTGGATGCCCACGGGCAGCTTTATTTGGCCCACCTACGGCAAGATTACCTCTTACTTTGGCTATCGCTATATTTTTGGTTCTTATAGCTATCACTCCGGCATTGATATTGCGGTGCCTTACGGTAGCAGCGTTAAGGCAGCCGACGGCGGCACCGTCATCTGGTCGGGCACCGGCACCGGTTCTAACTGGAGTTACGGAAAGTATGTCATTATTGACCACGGCAACGGTAAACAGACCTATTACGCCCACAACTCCAGCCTGCTGGTTTCCAAGGGCGACAAGGTCCACCAGGGTCAGGTGATTGCCAAGGCTGGCTCTACCGGCCGTTCCACCGGCAGCCACTGCCACTTCCAGGTGAAGATTAACGGTACCACTGTCAACCCTCTGTCCTATCTGCCCTAAATAAAGTTTAAAC
>CAZDDZ010000089.1:0-10319 GCA_964504285.1 uncultured Pseudoflavonifractor sp. | reverse complement strand
CCCCGCTCAAAAATCTCAGTCTTTTGACATCCTATTTCAAAATAGCAGTTTGTCTTGCTACTGTTCAAGTTCCCGTTTTCACAGCCGCAGGCGGAAGGCGGCCGATGCCTGTTTTTCCGGGGGAATACTGGGCAGCCAGCCACGAGAGAGGGTTCGCAGCTGCCCGTCCAGTGTCCGCAGACGGAAGAACAGGGCGGCCAGCTTTTGCACCGCCCGGCACAGAAGCTGCTCCTCCCCGGTCTGAGCGGGAACCGATGTAGCATTGCGGTGCAGGATTGCCAGTGCCCGGTGGGCGGCGGGGGCGGGAAGGGTGGCACACAGCCGCTCCAGAGACGCATCCAGCGTGGTAGCGGCATCAATGCCTGCCTGCCGCTGCTCCAGCAGCCGTCCCAACAGCTCTGCATCCCGTCGGGCAATAGCGCCCTTCATCTGCTGGGTGCAGTCAATAAGGATTTGAACCTGAATGCGCTTTTCCTCCAGCCGAAGGATAATTTCGCGGTAAGTTTCGTTCATAAAGCCCGCCCCTCCGCCGGAAGGGCTGAGCGAGACGATGGGATGTGGCTGCGCTGCTCGGCCTCCCACCAGGTGTCCCGCAGGTCACTGGCCAGAGATACGGCCTCATCCATCTGTGCGTGGGAGCGGCTGGCCAGGAGACGGTATAAAAACTGGGTCTGCACCCGGTAGAGGTTATATAGCTCTGCGGAGATGGGGTAGCGGTGATCCAGGGTCAGACGCAGGTGGTTATAAATTTCAACAGCCCGCTGGAGGGACTGCTCAAACAAGGCAAAGTCTTGCTGGTGTAAGCTCTGCCGGGCCAGATATAGGCGGCGAACCAGCTCGTCCAGCACCACACCCAGCAGTTCCCGGGCGGTCATGGTCTGAATGCTCTGCTCCTTGTAGCGGAGGGAATCGGAATACATATTCATAGGCTTGCTCCTTTTTCCGGGCAGCTCACTGGAACTGCTGCGCCAACCAGGCGCTTTGGGAATTCATTTGGGTCATAAATTTCTCCAGGGAAGTGAATTGCCTATAATACCGGGTTTCCTCTGCTTTTAGCTTGGCGCTGATGACGCTCATCGTCTCATTAATGCGGTCAATTTGGGTCTGCATGGTGTTTTGCAGCATGGATACCGGGGCGGCAGGCAGCCCGGCCTTGGTAATCAAAAGTCCCTTGGCGGAGCCCTCGGTAGCGGCGTACTTGTCCATGACCTGCTTTACTCGGGCAGCCAATCCGCCGCTGCCCGGCTCCGTGGGGGAGACGGGGGCGGAGAGCAGGCTTTTCAGCTCCTCGGGGTTTTTGCCCAGAGCCTCCCGCAGCTTGGCCTCGTCTACCACCAGTTTGCCGTTATCCCGCCAATTGGTAGAGGTGGTGATGCCAAAATCTCTTAGCGTCATGCCGCTTGGCGTGGAGATGCCCAGGGTGCTGCCCCGCAGGTCATTGGCCAGAGATACCAGAAGACTGTCCCCGAATAGAAGACCCTCCTTGGCCTTGTTTTCCCAAATCTTAATCTCCGACTCGCTCATTTTGGCTCGCTGCTCGTCGGTCAGCGGGGGATAGTCCCGGTTATATTTGGTGGTGGCCTGAGTATTGACACTACTGATGATGGCGTTTAAATCATTGACAAAGGCCTTCACCGCGTCCACTGTAACATCGGTTTTGGGCTGGAGATTAAACCGGATGCTTTGCAGGGGGTCGGCGTTCAGATTACCGGCGGCGTCATAACCGAAGGTTCCGTCCAGCTTTAAGGTCAGCCCGTCCACCGTGACGGTATTGCTGCCCCGGGTCAGCGTCACGTCTCGGTCACCCATGCGTACAGTAAGCTCTGCGTCCTGACCGGCAGCAGAGATGGGGGCGTTTCCGAAGAGCAGTCCGGTGAGGTCGCCGCCTGTTGGGACAATCTGAATTTTACCGGAGGCTCCGGGCTGCTTGGCCTGGAGGGAGAAGCAGCCAAGGGTGTCTGAATAGGACAGCTTTACCCCCACGGCGGAATCGCTGTTGACCCGGTCCATCAGAGTCTTGACGGTGTCGGTGTCCGGGTCAACCGGGATTTTTACGCCGTTAATGGTAATGGATGTGTCCAGACCCGCTGTGGGGAACACTTGGGAGAGGGGGACATTTAGGTTTAATTGGTTGCTGCTGTCCACGGGGAGACCCAGAAGCCCCAGAGTGTCCGCGTCGCCGCCGGTGACGCGCAGTACGGAGGAGGGGTCAGCACCACCGGCGGGCAGAGTAGTTTCCAGCCGCAGCACGCCGTCTGCCTGGGTGACTTGGATGCGGCCTGCACCAAAGGCATCCCCCAGCTTGCGGGAGAGACAATCGGCAAAGGACGCCAAATCGGTAATTCCGTCCTCCGGGGAGAAGGTAATCTGCTTAGCCACGCCGTTGTAAGTAAAGGAGATTGATTTTCCCGCCAAATCCCCCGCGGCTGCGGCAAAGGCAGCCTCGTCAATGACAGCGGCGGAGCTTAGTGAGCCGGAAAAGGAGGGTGCGGCGGTGGCCGCAGCGTCGGCCGCCAGATGCTTAATACCCAGAATGGACAAATTCTGGGCAAAGCCGGAGGCAGCGGACTGTACCGTGACACAGCCCGAAGCACCGCCTACGGCCTGAGCGGTATAACTGGAATAAAAGCTGCCGGAGAGCAGATTGGTGGGCGAGGTAAAGGACATGTAATTCCGGGACAGCTCCACCAGCTGGGTGCTGACCGAGCGGTAGGCCTCTACCCGCCATGCGGCAAGCTGCTTGGCCTGCCCTTGCTTGGCGAGCTTGGCACGGGTGGCGGCAGTCATATTTTTCACCAGCTCGTCGGTGTCAAGACCGCTGGCCAGACCGCTGACCCGCCGGTCAGAGGAACTTGTAGGGGCGGCGGCAGTGCTGGAATAGATATTCATATGGGTTCCCTCCGTCAATCATCACTTCTCGGCGCAGTGCTTGTTCTACCTATACAATCGGTCAGATGCGACTGAAATTAAGGGGGAATAAAGACAAAAAAGCACCGTGTAAAATAAAAACTTTACACGGTGCTTTAGATAGTGTTGACATGAGCGCTCGACCGCCATCTTTTGGCAGTTTTTTCGCCTGCCGGCGTTGAAAATTTTTGCATTCCACCAAGGAGTGCTGCAAATTTTTGCCTTGTCAGGCAAAAAAACTGCTCAAAATCTGGCGATCTCAACTCATGCCAACAATATCTAGGTGTGCCAATAATGGAATCGGTAAGGGAAATATCAGCTTACGGCCGGCTCATGTCCGCTACATCCACAATCTGGGGGAGGGGCTGGAGAGAACGCAGCCATTCAATTTGCGCCAGTGTGCTGTCATAGAGCTCCAGCGCGGTTTTCCGATCCACAAACCGACTGGCAATCTTCTGATAGGAGAAGGGGTAGTCCGACATGTAGTAAAACATTACATCCACCAGGAAATCCTCGCAGGGTTCTTTACCGGCGGCAAGGAGGGCGGGGTCCACCGCCTGGACAAAGGCATCCTTAGAGGAAAAGCTCTCAAACAGGTGTGGCAGGTTATGACCTTTGGGGGCCTCCTTGCCCATATGGCAGACATACATTCCTTTGAGCTGCCGCTCCAGCGCCTGCTGGCACATGTAGGCCACATAGACCCAGCGCTCCCCGTCAATGAGTACCTTGGCAGTGTCCAGGTCGTATTGGGAGAGCATGTACCAGTATTTGTATTTTTCCGCTGCTTTCATAGGTATTCAACTCCTTGTTTGCAGTTCGCCACTGGCCACCAGGTCCCACAGGGCTGCGGTGACCTGCCGGTCATACAGGTTAGGCAAATTGTAAAGCTCCTCCGCCGCGTCCGCGAAGGATTTTGGTGTGGTGATGTAAGGGCGGTGGGTGGTCATGGCGTCAAAGGAGTCTGCCACGGCAATGATGCGGCCCTCCAGAAAAATTTCGTCTCCCTGAAGGCCGTAGGGGTAGCCGCTGCCATCCAGCCGCTCGTGATGGCTCCGGGCAATGCGGGCCACCTCAGTGCCAAAGCGGGGCGTCAGCAGCCGGGCGCTGTCCAGAGGATGCTTCATCATAATCCGCACCTCGTTGGAGGTGAGGGAGGACTTCTTTTGCAAAATCTCGTCCGGAACAAAGCATTTGCCCAAGTCGTGGAACAGCGCGGCGGTGAGCAGTGCTTCCAGCGATTGTCTCCGGGGGGCGACACGCTCCATCAGCTGGCGGGAATACTCCATAACATTGCGGCAGTGGCGATAGGTGTAGTGATCCTTCTCATCCACCTGGGCCATCAGCTCATTCAAGTTGCCCTGGAAGCCGTACACGTCGTCAAACAGAGGCTTGTTGGTCATATACAGCAGCTTGGTCTCCACCTCGGTGCGTATGGACACCTCTTCCGTCAGCCCCTCCACATGGAAGCAGCCGCCCTCCTTGATATCCACAGGGCCGCTGGGCAGCAGGAGCGTCAAGCGGCCCGAGAGGACGTAGAACACTTCTACCGTGTCCTCCTCGTCCGCCGGGACAATCCAAACCGTGGCGTAGGGAACCAGAACCTGCAGCATAATCTCCAGCCCCTGGGCCTTGGCCAGGAGCGTCAGACGGGTGCCGTCCAGATCCGAGCTGAATCGGGATGCTTCTGAATTAATAAAAATGCCTTCCATGCCTTTGCCTCATTTGCTCTGCGCTATGATGTGAGCAGTAATAAATCGTAACCGTGTTGGGCAATTTCTTCCACAATGCCGCAGGGGTCATCTAGCTCCGCCACAGAAAAAACTTGAATTTGAATATCCAGATCCAGACCCCGGCAAAACCGACACAGCACCCGGTATTCCGCCAAACCGCAGGGGGTGCCCCGGCGGACAAAAACTGCCAGGTCTACATCGCTCTGTCGCCCCCAAGAGCCTTTGGCAAAGGACCCGAAGAGAAGCACCCGCTCCACCCACGGCAAAGCAAGAATGCTTTGCCGCAAAGACAGCAGTGCGGATTTTACATGGGGAGGAAGGTACATAAAATGCCTGCCTTACCGGGGATTAATGACCCGCAGGGGGTCAATCAGAACGGTCTGCCCGTCGATAATATATTCAGTGTAGGTACACTCCACCTCATAGCCCAGCCGGTTGACCTGGCGGCGGGTCTGCTCGACCACGCGCTCCACCTGCACCAGCAGCTTTGCCACATCATCCTTGGGGGTGCGCTGTGCTATGGCTACCATCATTTCAATCTTGCAGTTGGCGTGAAAGACAATCATATTTGCCTTAAGCAGGTTAACAGCATCACTTTTTTTGCCGATTACATGATTGGGGGCGTGGCAGGCGGCATCAATGGAGGAATAGACCTGGGACAGCACGGTGGTCTGCGGGGGTGCACTGACCGATGCGGCCATAGTGCCGGTGGACAGAAGGGCAAGGGTCAAAATCAGGCAGGAGAAAAGCGCAGTCAGTTTCTTTTTCATATGGCAGACTCCCTTTCAGTATGGCGGCCTTGCCTGTGTCCTGCTTTGAAAAACAAAACAGCTGGAAGAACCAGCTGCAGCATGTTCAAAGTCGGCAACAAACAGAGACTGCCCACTTAATGTGGGAGCCCTGCGGGTAGCGTATTTGAGTCAAGACGGCAACTGGCTGCCATAGACACAAGGTCCTTAGGCCCTTTAGTTTCGCGCCCCCTCCTTTCGGAGGGTTTGCCTTTTACGTGGGGGCGTTACGCCCACACCATACTAGCATATCCTAAAATTGGTGTCAACCAAATTTCACCATATATATGAAACAAGCAATAGGGAAAAATTACCTGTGCAAAAGCATATGTGGTATGCTATTCTAAATTGGAATAAATTTCTGGAGGAATGTGAAATGAAAATCAGCCGCTCCGCTGCTTCACTGCTCTTAATCCTGTGCTTACTGACAGGCTGTACCCCGTCATCTGCGCCCCGGGAAAGGGCTGAAACCCAGACCCTGCGGGTGGGGATCGGGGAGCTGTCGGGAATTTACGATCCCTTTTGGTACAGCACATCGGACGAGCAGTATGTGCAGGAGCTGATGTTTGATTACCTGGTTTCCTTCGATGCCCAAGGGACGCCCCAGCCCGGCCTGGCTGACTGGACGGTATCGGCCGATGGAACGGTATATACATTTTCTCTCCGGGATGACCTACACTATTCCGATGGATCTCCGGTGCTTGCATCCGACTTTGCTTTTGCGCTGGAGGTTTACGCCGACCCCGCCTATGACGGCTATTGTGATTATTCCATGTTGGGCATTCGGGGCTTTACGGACTACCGTGACGGAGACGAAAAGACCATTGTCGGCGTGAAGGCCCCCGATGAACAGACGCTGATTATCACCCTGGAGCAGCCCAATTTTAACGCGGCCTATGACCTGGCTCTGCCCGCTGTGAGCGAGGCGTACTACGGCGCCACCTATGAGAAGGGCAGTCTGGACGGTGTCCGGGCCAAGGCCGCGCAGCCTATGGGCAGCGGGCAGTACATCCTGGCAGATGCCGTGGAGGGGCAGAGCCTTACCCTCACGGCCAATCCTACCCACTATCGTGGCGCCCCCAAAATTGAAACCGTTGTGTTTTCCGTCACACCCCCAGGTATGGAGCTGGAGCGGATGCGTCTGGGGGAGACCGACCTGGCATGCACCTACGCCGAGCCGCCTATTGTCACTCAGGCGGAGGAGAGCGACTTTCTCCGTTCCTTTCAGGTTCCTGCCCCGGCATTTGCCTACATCGGTCTGAATACCGCCCTGCCCATGTTTGCCGACGCCCAGACCCGCCAAGCTCTGGCCTGCGCCGTGGATCGGGCGGGGGTAACCGCCCTGGTCTATGGGGAATATGCCCGGGTGCTGTGCGCACCGGTGTCCGGCGAGTCCTGGGCCAACTGGACCGAGGGTCTGGACCCCTATGCCTTTGATCTTACCCGTGCCGCATCTTTGCTGGCGGCTGCGGGATGGGAGCAGGGGAGCGACGGCCTGCTTCGGCGGGATGGCACGGTGTTTGACATTACCTTCCTCACCCAGCTGGACAATCCGGTCAGCGAGGCACTGGCACTGTCCATGGCAGACAGCTTTGGGCGGCTGGGCATCCGCTTTACGGCCCAAGCCACGGAGTTTGGAGCTATGTATGACCGCATCTTTGACGGCAGTGCCCAGATGTGGATGGGCAGTGTAGGTCTGCTGCCCAACCCCGGGGTGTATTCCCTCTACCATTCAAGCGGCTATCAAAACTATACCCAATATGCAAGCCCGGACACCGACCTGCTGGTAGAGCAGGCCGAGCGGGCTGCGCCCGAAACCAGGCAGGCGGCCTTTACCGCCCTGTGGCAGCGGCTAAACGCAGAGCTTCCGGCCATCTTCCTCTATCAGCGCAATGACCTCTGGGTAGCCAATCGACAGGTCACCGGGCTGTACGCCGACAGCTACAACAGTGTATTTCGCACCCTTTACCGGGCTGAGTTTTCCTAAGCGGCGGGGGAGAAGGAGATGGTACGTTACCTCATCCGCCGCCTGGGCTATGCGCTGCTGATGGCCTTAGGTGTCTCCCTGGTGGTGTTTGTGCTGGTGGCCCTGCTGCCGGGGGACTATGTGCGCACGGCCCTGGCAGGGGGCCGCTTTTCACCGGAATTTGCAGAGCAGCTCTCCCGGCTGTACGGGCTGGATATTTCCATGCCCCAGCGCTATCTCTCCTGGCTGGGCAGTGCGCTGGGGGGTGATTTGGGCTACTCATTTTCCCTGGGACGGCCTGTCACGGAGCTGATTGGTGCCACGCTGCCGGTGACGCTGACGGTGGGCCTGACCGCTTTTGCCCTGGAGCTGCTGCTGGGTATCGGACTGGGGGCGGCGAGTGCCTGGCGGGGCGGCGGAGTAGATCGTCTGGGAGTGGCATTTTCCCTCTTGACCTTGTCACTGCCTTCCTTTTTACTGGCACTGTTTTTACAGAAATGGCTGGCGCTGGATTTGCGCCTTTTACCCCTGGCCGGGCTTTCTACCCCTGGTACCGCCGCCAACGTTTGGGACAGCCTGCGTCATCTGTTTTTACCATGCCTGACCCTGGCACTGTTGGAGGCAGGGCGGTTGTCCCGCTATGTCCGTGCCTCCATGGCGGAAACTCTGTCTGCCGGATATGTCCGTTCCGCCAGGGCGGGGGGACTGTCCCGTGGGCGCATTTTAGGGCAATATGCCTTGCGTAACGCCCTGATCCCGGTCATCACCTATCTGGGACTTTCTCTGCCGACGCTGCTGGGCGGCGCGCTGGTTATCGAGACCGTGTTTGCTTTGCCCGGTATGGGGCGACTGACCTATCAGGCGGTGCTGGCCCGGGATTATCCGCTGGTTCTGGGGGTGACGCTGCTGGTGAGTTTGGCCACCGTAGCGGGCAATACGCTGGCAGATTTGGGGTACCATCTGGCCGACCCCCGCATCCGCGTAGGAGGGCGAGCCATATGGGCGGCATGAGGCGGCGGACCGCCGCCCCCACGATGTTACTGGGCGGGGGACTGCTGGCGCTGCTGGCGCTGTTTGCGCTGCTCTGGCCGGTTTGCTCCCCATTTGACGCAAGGGTCACTGATTTTTCCGCCGCCTATCTGCCGCCGCTGACAGGGGGGCACCTGCTGGGTACCGATTTGGCCGGGCGGGATGTGCTGACGCTGCTGGCCCACGGATTGCGTGTTTCCTTGACCGTGGCGCTATGGGCAGCCGGGGTGCAGATTTGCATCGGGCTGGTTCTGGGACTGCTGGCAGGTTTGGCAGGTGGTTGGGCAGACCGCCTTGTCACGGCGGCCATTAACTTGGCGCTGTGTCTGCCCACATTGCTGTTATTGCTGGTGGCGGGCAGTTTACTGGGATCTCTGCCTATGACCGGGCAGGAGCGGACGGCGCTCATGGCGGCGGTAATCGGTCTTTTGTCCTGGCCAACCTGTGCCCGGCTGGTTCGGGGGGAGACTCTGCGCAGCCGGGAGCAGGGTTACCTGCGTGCCGCGGCTGCCGGCGGCCTGAGGCCGCGGCAGCTGGTGCTGGGGCATCTGCTGCCCAATGTGCTGCCCCAGCTTGCCGTCACGGCCACTCTGGCGGTGGGGGATGCCATTCTGGCCGAATCGGTGCTGTCCTTCCTGGGGCTGGGAGTCAGCCCGCCCATGGTCTCCCTGGGGGCCATGCTCCAGTCCATGTCCCGTTTAAACGATTTTCGAACCAGACCCTGGCTGTGGATGGGAGCCGGATTTTTCATTTTTCTCTGCGTCCTGGCCTGCCATCTGCTGGGCGGCGGGGCGCGCAAGGAGGTGCGTTTATGCTAGAGGTACGCGACCTGAGTACCCAATTCGGGCCCAGGGCCAGGCCGGTTTTGGCGTTGGATCGGCTCTCCTTTTCCCTGGAGCAGGGGCGCACCCTCTGCCTGGTGGGGGAGTCCGGCTGCGGAAAGACCACCGCGCTGCTCTCGCTGATGGCGCTCTCCGGTGGGCGAGCCAGCGGGCAGATTCTCTTTGAGGGGCAAGAGGTGCTCACCCTGTCATCACGGCAATTGCGCCAAATCCGGGGGAACCGGATGTCTTTGATTTTTCAGGAGCCCCAGACAGCGCTCAACCCCGTCCTTACCGTGGGCACCACGCTGTGCCACTTAATCAGCGCCCACCAAGCGCTGCCCCGGGTGGCGGTGCGGCAGCAGGCGCTGGCCCTGATGGCTCGCGTGGGACTGCCGAACCCGGAGGCCTTGTTTCACTGCTACCCCCACCAGCTCTCCGGCGGTATGTGCCAGCGAGTGCTGATTGCGGGGGCTCTGGCCAATTCACCGGCTTTGGTACTGGCAGACGAGCCGACCTCGGCGCTGGATGTAACCATTCGAGCACAGATTATAGACCTGTTCGCAGAATTAAAAAGGGAGCAGAACTGTGCTTTTTTAATTGCCACCCACGACTTGGCGCTGGTACGCCGCCTAGCTGACGAGGTGCTGGTGCTCTATGCAGGGCAACTGGTGGAGTACGGCGACCCAAGGCAAGTTTTTGCCGCGCCCCGGCACCCCTATACCGCTGCGCTGGCGGCGGCAGGCCGGGAGGAGGACTGCCCCCCGCTGGGGGGTGAGCCGCCGTCCCCGGCGGCCTATCCCACCGGCTGCCGCTTTCACCCTCGCTGTCCCAAGGCCGGCGTCCTATGCAGCCGGCAGGAGCCGCCGCTGATTTCCCGGGGGCCGGACGGCGGAACTGTACGCTGCTTTTATCCGGAATGAATCACAATTGCGGCACAAAGCCGTACGTAAAAAAGGGGTCCGTACGCTCATTGAGCAGACGGACCCCTTCAGCTTAGCCACAAACTGCTCTTTTGAAAGGGGATGTCAAAAGGCTGAGATTTTTGAGCGGGGGGATAGTGTGAAAGGGGGGCGGA
>CAZDDZ010000088.1:0-10508 GCA_964504285.1 uncultured Pseudoflavonifractor sp. | reverse complement strand
TCAAAAGACTGAGCTTTTTGAGCGGGGGGATAGTGTGAAAGGGGGGCGGAGCCCCCGCTTTCGCGTGCAGGAACCCGCCCGCAGGCGACCGATTTCGGCATTTTGCCGAAA
This sequence comes from uncultured Pseudoflavonifractor sp., assembly GCA_964504285.1. Classification (GTDB taxonomy): domain Bacteria; phylum Bacillota; class Clostridia; order Oscillospirales; family Oscillospiraceae; genus Pseudoflavonifractor. The sequence goes on along the minus strand of CAZDDZ010000088.1, from coordinate 10,397 downwards.
TCGCCCTCAGACTGGCGACTTTGTCGACAGTCTGAGGGGCTGCGGCAACTGCCGCAGCCCCTTTCGCTGTTATCCGCTCTTACTTGGCTGCGTTGGTGCCGGCGATGCGCCCAAAGGTAAAGGCATCGGCCACTGCGTTTCCGCCCAAGCGGTTGCCGCCGTGAATACCGCCGGTTACTTCGCCCGCGGCGTAGAAGCCGGGAATAGGCTGGTCATTGGTGTCCAGCACCCGTGCCTCGGTGTCAATCTTTAATCCGCCCATGGTGTGATGAATGACGGGCACCCAAGCACTGATCAGGTAAGGAGCCTCCACCTTTTCGCCAAAGACGTTCTTCTGGAAGTCGGGATCGTTACCCGCCTCCACATAAGAGTTGTATTTATCAATTTCTGCCTGAAGCACAGCGGCATCCATACCAAACTTGGCTGCCATTTCCTCCACCGTGTTAAAGACAAAGCTATCAAAGTTGCCGTTTTTGTCCATGCGGTTTTTCTCGCTCATAATGCAGAAGTAGTTGCCCCCCTGCTTCATAGCCGCCTTTGTGTATACATCGCGGGCGGCATATTCGTTGACAAAGCGCTTGCCTTCGCTGTTTACAAAGATAGCGTGAAGACCCATTTCGGCAGCATGGAGACCCGTGGTCTTATATCCCTTATTAAGCTGCGCCGCCTCCATTCCCACCAACTGGGCGTTCGCTGCCTTGGACATGACGATGCCGTCTCCCACAGTGCTGGGCAGGGTGGTAAACTTAATATTTTCGCCGAAATCGCCCCAGTAGTTATCGTATTCCTTGACCATGTCGATGTTGGAGGCAAAGCCGCCACAGGCCATAATCGTGGCGTTGGCCCGAATTTCAAGCTTAGTGCCGTCGGCCATGACGGCAATGGCCCCCTTCACTGCGCCGTCCTCCACAATGAGTTCGGTGGCCGGGGTATCGTAAATAAGCTCGCCGCCGCCCTCCAAAATCACGTTCTCCAGATTGGTGACATAGGTAGTGATCTGAGCGGTAGGATTGTTTTTGGTGTCGGGGGCAAGAGAGCGCGTCCAAAGGGCACCCGAAGGCTCGCCCAGCTCCTTGCGGAAAATACCACCCAGACCGTTGACCCAGTTACGGGTATCTAAGCTGTTATAGGCCAGTACCTTAATCAGCTCAAAATCACCGCGAAGGGTATTGCCGTCCAAATCCTTGCGGGTACCACCGATGTAGGTCTGCATGGCGAAAAGTTCCGGAGACTCGAACATCATGGAGGTGTCACCCGCCAGATATTCGGTAATTTGCCCCTGAAGAATACGCAAAGTCTCGGCGGCGGGGCCGTAATCCTCAGGTTTGTATTCTAAAAACTTTTTCAGGGTATCCAGCTGACCACCCTTTGTGGGAATCGTGGCAGCGAAGTCCACGTCCGGGGCATTCCAGCCGCCGCCGCTAACCACGGTATTACCGCCTGCCCATTCGTTTTTCTCCAGCAGGATAACCTTGGCGCCGCCCTGAGTGGCAGAGGTGGCCGCTGCCAGACCTGCACCGCCGGCGCCAATGACCAACACATCGGCAGTCTTTTGAATGGTGTCTCCGGGGACGGGGGCAGGCAGAGCCGCCTTCAGGGCATCCACATCGCCACCAGCCTGCTTGGCCGCCTCCTCCACCGCCTTAAGAATCGCGCGGCTTGCAAATGTGGCACAGGAGACGGTATCCACTGCCAGGCTCTGCTGCTCTATAATCCGCTGAGGCATAATCTCAAAGGCCGGGGCTGTTACCTTCTGGGTTTCATTGCTGCTCACGGTCTCGATGCTGACAATGGCATCCTCGCTGAAGGTGACGCTCATAACTACATCACCGAAAAAGCCGCTTCCCGTTCCGGTGTAGGTGCCTGCGGTATACGCCGCCTCGGTGGCGCTTGGGGTTGTGCTGGGGGTGGGCGCGGGGGCCTGGGTACAGGCCGAGGTAAGCAGTAGTGTGGCGCAGAGACAGGTAGCGAGCATTTGTTTTATCTTCATTCTTCTATCCTCCTGTTTTTCTTTGGGAAAACCCTTGTTATAATTATAACGCACGTTTTCCCTTCTGCGGATAAAGATAGGATAAAGATTTTACAGACTGTCGACAAAATGCCGAAATCGGTCGCCTGCGGGCGGGTTCCCGCACGCGAAAGCGGGGGCTCCGCCCCCCTTTCACACTATCCCCCCGCTCAAAAACTGCAACCTTTTGACATCCATTATAAAAACAGCAGTTTTTCGACAGGCTGAAAGATTTTACTCCCAATACCTCTGCTTTTCTTTTTTAAAACAGCCAATAAATTAAATGCTCGCTTATAGCCATGCCAACCTTCCGCTGGAGCGCCAGAGAAGGCTCATTGCCAACCTCCACATGACCCAGCGCGTAGCCGCCCATCGCCAGCACACGGCGAATGTTGGCGCGGTAGAGGGCTTCCGCCACACCTTGGCGCCGGTATTCGGGCAGCACCTGGAGCAGACCCATGGTTCCCTCGTCGTGCGTGCCTATGAATCCGGCCAGCGCCCCATTAATAAACGCGCCCAGCATCCCCCGCTCAATGACCTCCGCGATATAGTCCTCTCCCGCGTAGGCATGGTCATAAATTTCCCGCACACGGGCTGTGAAGCTTAAATCCAAGGGGCAAATTTCCCCCCGGAAGGGTGCTGGCGCGGGAGGCTCAGGCTCCATCCAGGCCACCTGATGGCACACCAAGCCCCCTGTCAGCCCCAGCCGCTCCCGCAGAGCGGGCAGATACCAATCCTCGTGGGCAACCAAAAGATCTGCTCCGGCAGGAATCAGCCCCAGCATGGCATCAAAGGCAATTTGGCCCTGTGCGGAGAGCAGATAGGCCCCGCTGTCCTTATCCCAGAGAAGCACGCCATCCTGCCCGGCGTAGCGCAGTTCCCCGCTGCCCCGGCGCATAATTTCCAATAGATTTATATAGCGCAGCCTGTCCCGTTCTATATATTGCAGAACTGTTTCTCTTTTCTTCATGACTTTTGATTCCCTTCCGTATACTGCGGCAGGCAGATTACAAAGCTCGTTGTTTTTCCGTTGCTTTCGGCACGGATGGTACCGCCGTGGAACTCAACAATTTCTTTGGCAATGGCAAGCCCAAGTCCCGCGCCGCCGGTACGGGTAGAGCGGGCGGCATCCAGCCGGTAAAATTTTTGAAAAATTCGGGCCAACTCTCCTTCCGGGATTTCCAGCCCCTCGTTACTCAGCACAACCTCTATCTGCCGTCCCACTCTGCGGGCGGTAATTTCCACAGTGCCGCCGGGGGTGGAGTAACTCACGGCATTTTTCAGTACATTATCAAATACCCGCGCCAGCTTGTCCGGGTCGCCGCGCACCATGAGATGGTGTTCAATTTGTGTGGTGCAGTCCAAGTCCTTCTCGGCAAAGAGAGGGTAAAACTCATCGGCAAGCTGCTCGAGCAATATAGTAAGCTGAATGGTTTCCATGTTCTCGGCCGCGCTCTTTAAGTCCATACGGGTAATGTCAAAAAACTCGCTCAAAAGCTCCTCCAGCCGCTGTGCCTTATCCAGGGCGATGCCGGTATACTTAGCGCGCTGGTCGGCGTCCAGTCCCGGCTCGTCCCGCAGAAGGGTGAGGTAGCCTACCACCGAGGTGAGCGGGGTCTTAAGGTCATGGGCCAGAAAGGCAATCAGGTCCTGCTTGCGCACCTCCTCCTCCCTGGCCTCCTCCTCCCGCAGACGCAGCTGGGTCTGAATGGCTTTCAGGTCGCCCTCTACCGGGGAAAGCTCTCTGGGCAGGGTAATTGCGTCGCTGCTCCGCCCCACAATTTGACGGGTGGCCTTGCCCACCTGGTCAAGCCATTTTGTAAACTTGCCCATGGCAATGTAAAAGGCAATCAGCATGAGGAGAATCATACCCAGCATTAAAATTTCCTGCTTGTTATTGCGAATATATATTTGGTAGAGGTCTACCGCCTCCTGCGCCGTCTTGCCAAATACATTTTCCGCTCCCCAGAGAAAGAGCCGGGTAAATGGGTCTTGAAGCACTCCGTCCACCACCACCTCCAGCAGAAAAATGCCTACTGCCCCCGCTACAATGGTGCCAGCAATAACCAGAAGAAGCATTTTAAGCTTTAACCTGGTGTATTTCATAAAATTCCCCCCATTTCTTTTGGCAACGAAAAAATGCTGCCCCCCTTCAAAGCGCAGGGGGATCGGTCAGAAAAAGCAAGCCTCCGCAGCGGCAGCGGTACCGCTCCGGGTGCTGCACCAGGGCCGAGGCCCGGGTGCGGGGGATTTCCAATCCGCACTGCTGGCAGGTCAGCAAATAGTTCACCGGCTTCTGGTTGGGCAGACCCATGGCCTCCCATGTGCCGGTACGGGCGATTTGGTAGCCGTAGGCGGCGCTCATCCTGGCGGCGTAAGCCTTCCAGCGGTCACCGTGATTACGGCAGCCCCGGCAGGTGTGAAGCACCTCGTGGGCCAGGGTTTCCCGCACGACACGCTCCCCCGCTGCCGGGAGTCGGGCAGAAATTTCGATATAATAGGTTTCGCCCCGTCGGGCGCAGCAGCCAAACCGCGCCACCGCCCGGGTATTGAGGGTTACATGGGGACGAATGGCATGCGACACCGGAATACCCGCCGCCTTTGCCTGTGCAATGACCTCCTTCAGAAGCCCGTCCACATCCATATTGCCACCCCCCTGATTTTTTCATTATTATAACGCCGATATTACCCAGGCGCAACCTTGACAAAGCGGGGCTGCTCCCCTATGCTTGTAACCATAGCCTGACCAGTATAATCCAAACCCGATGCAGCCGGACAAATTTTCGCCAACGCCGCAGAAAACGACTTGGCAACACATCAAGGGGGCATACCTGCTATGATGGTCAATGACTTTTTAAACGCCCTGTACGACTGCCCGGTGGCAGCCTCGGTAAAGGACGACCAAGGCTTAGAGCGGGCACTGTGTTCCCAATGCGGGGCTGTGTTCCTGCTCTATGGCAGCGTGCTCTCCATTGCCGAACTGGTGGCACAAATTAAGGCTGCGGGCAAGCTGGCGCTGGTGCATCTGGATTTGGTGGAGGGGCTTGCCCAGCGTGACGTGTCGGTGGAGTTCATTGCCCGCGCCACACAGGCCGACGGCATTATCACCACCCGCCCGCAGCTTGCCAAAAAGGCCAAGAGCCTGGGCTTAATTTCTCTCCAGCGCTTTTTTCTGCTGGATTCTTTGGCACTGGAGAGCCTGCGCAAGCAATTGGAGCAGGACACCTGCGACCTGGTGGAGGTGCTTCCCGGCGCCATGCCCAAGGTGCTGCGCCAGCTCTCCGATGTAATCCGCAAGCCCTTTATCGCCGGGGGGCTGATCGCTGACAAGGAGGACGTGACCGCTGCCCTCTCCGCCGGGGCGGTGGCGGTTTCCTCCACCAAGGAGGAAATTTGGTTTTTGTAACCCTTGCACGGGCGAACAAAACCTGCTATACTAGAGCGTGTCTGAACAAGAAATAAATATTCGCTTGAGATTTGAGAGCGCGATAGACCGGCCGCAAGGCCTGGTTTGTCGTGCTTTTTTGTTTTTTATTATTGGCTTTTATAGCCTTAGTCAGGCTGAAAGTGCGGGAGGGAATTTTAGTGTACGACGTATTAATCATCGGCTGTGGAATTACGGGGGCGGCGATGGCCTACGAGCTATCTAAATATCACCTGAGTGTGGCGGTGCTGGAGAGGGAAAACGACGTGGCTACCGGAGCCACCAAGGCAAACTCCGCCATTCTCCACGCAGGGTACGACCCGGAGCCGGGCAGTCTGATGGCACGGCTCAACGTCCGGGGTGTGGCACTGGCCGGGGAGCTTTGCGCCGCCCTGGATGTACCGTATCGGCAGATTGGCTCTCTGGTGCTGGCCTTTACGGAGGAGGAGCGGGACACCCTGGCCGGGCTCCTGCGCCGGGGGCATTCTAACGGCGTGACCGGACTGGCGCTCCTTACCGGGGACGAGGCGCGCGCCATGGAGCCAAACCTTTCCCCCGCTGTGCTGGCTGCGCTCCACGCCCCCACTGCCGCCATTTGCTCCCCGTGGGAATATTGCCTGGCTCTGGCCGAAACAGCGGTACGCAACGGCGCGGAGATACACCTGGAAAGTCCCGTCACCGCCATTGGGGGCATAGCGGGCGGCTGGCGGGTAGAGACCCCCGGCAGAGTCTTTGAAGGCCGCTTTGTGGTCAACGCCGCCGGAGTCTTTGCCGACAAAATCCACGACTTGGCTGCCCCCCACACCTTTTCCATCTATCCCAGCCGGGGGCAATATTATCTGCTGGATAAGTGTGAGGGCGAACGGGTGGGCCGGGTCATGTTCCAGTGCCCAAACCAGCAGGGCAAGGGGGTACTGGTGGCCCCCACCGTTCACGGCAATTTAATTGTGGGCCCCAACGCCGAGGCGGTGACGGGGGAAAATACCGCCACCACCGCGGGTGGTCTTTCCTTTGTGCGGGAAACTGCCCAAAAATCAGCACCCGGTATTGATTTCCGTTCGTCCATCCGCAATTTTGCCGGGGTACGCGCGCACGCCGACGGCGGGGATTTTATTATTGGGGAAGCCGATGGCGCACCCGGCTTTTTTGACCTGGCCGGCATTTGCTCCCCTGGCCTGTCGGCGGCGCCCGCCATCGCAGAATATGCCGCGGGACTGATGGCGCGGGCGGGACTGGCACTGACGCCCAAGCAGCATTTTATCAGTACGCGGAGGCGTGTCCGCTTTCATGGCCTGTCCCCCGCCCAAAAGGCAGCGCTGGTGGCCGAAAGCCCTGCCTACGGAAGGGTTATCTGCCGGTGTGAAACCGTCACCGAGGGGGAGATTTTAGCCGCGCTGAATAGCCCCATTCCGCCCCGCTCGGTGGACGGGGTCAAGCGGCGAGTGGGTGCGGGCATGGGGCGCTGCCAGGGCGGGTTCTGCGCCCCCCGCATTGTGGAAATTCTCTGCCGCGAACTGGGTTTGACCCCCGACCAAATTCCACAGGAGCGGGCAAACAGCCAAATGCTTTTTGGCCAGACCAAGGGAGGACAGCGATATGTATGACCTGATTGTGGTGGGGGGCGGCCCCGCCGGTCTTGCCGCCGCCTGCGCCGCCTGGGACGGCGGACTGCGCTCCATTTTGGTTGTGGAACGGGATGGGGAGCTGGGGGGAATCTTGAACCAGTGCATTCACAACGGCTTTGGGCTGCACTACTTTAAAGAGGAGCTGACCGGCCCGGAGTATGCCGGGCGGTTTATTAATCTGCTGGGTCAAACCGGGGTGGAGGTACGGCCGGACACTATGACGCTGGAGATTACCCCAGACCGCCGGGTACATATGGTGGGCAGGGATACCGGCTACCGGGTGGAGGCGGCCAAGAGCATTATTCTGGCCATGGGCTGCCGGGAGCGCACCCGGGGCGCCATCGCCATCCCCGGCACACGGCCGGCGGGTGTATACACCGCCGGGGCCGCCCAGCGTTATGTCAACTTAGAGGGGCGGATGCCCGGCAAGCGGGTGGTCATTTTGGGCAGCGGGGACATTGGTCTCATCATGGCGCGGCGCATGACGCTGGAGGGCGCCAAGGTGCTCGCCTGCGTGGAGGTGCTCCCCTACTCCGGCGGGCTAACGCGCAACATTGTCCAATGTTTGGAGGACTACGATATTCCCCTCTATCTCTCCCACACGGTCACCGACATTCGTGGCAGAGATCGTGTGGAGCAGGTGCTGGTCTCTCAGGTGGACGGAAGCCGCCGCCCCATTCCCGGCACCGAGCTGGTTTTTGACTGCGATACCCTGCTTTTGTCGGTAGGGCTGATTCCGGAAAACGAGCTGACCCGTCAGGCGGGCATTGAGATTGACCCCCGCACCGGCGGGGCGGCCGTATTTGAAAATACCGAAACCAGTCTGCCCGGGGTGTTTGCCTGCGGAAACGTGGCGCATGTCCATGATTTGGTGGATTTCGTCACCGCCGAAAGTCGGCGGGCGGGTCTTGCGGCGGTTCAATATGTTTTGAAGGGGCAGGGCGGAGACATGCCTGCCCTGACCGTGCGAAACGGCGACGGGGTAAGCTATACGGTGCCCCAGCGCATTCGGCCCGCACTGGTGGAAATAGCCTGCGACCTTTTTTTCCGGGTTAACCGGGTGTATGGGTGCAGTGAAATTACGGTTACCTGCGAGGACACTCAACTTGCCAAATTTACCCGTGAGCACCTGGCCCCCGGGGAGATGGAGCGGATTACCCTGCCCCGTACGCTGCTGGAGCGGGCGAGGGGTGAAATTACCGTGTCGGTGCGGGAAGCATAGGTTCGGCTTGGCGAGAGAAAGGGATGACCATTTTATGAAAGAGCTTATCTGCATTGTCTGCCCCAAGGGCTGCCATCTGCGGGTGGACGAGGAGCAGGATTATCTTGTCACGGGAAACGGCTGTCCAAGAGGGGCGGAATATGGTAAAATAGAACTAACAAACCCCACTCGGGTGATTACCTCCACCGTCCGTGTGACCGGCGGAGCCCATCCCCGCTGCCCCGTCAAGACCGACAGACCCATTTCCAAGGGGCTGATTTTGTCCGCCATGGCCCTTTTGGACACCGTAACCTTAACCGCCCCCGTGAAACCGGGGCAGGTTGTGGCGGAAAATATTTGCGGCACCGGGGCAAATTTCATAGCAACTGCCGGGCGGTAGATGAACCCGCGCTATATACACAATCAGGAGGCGTTATTGATGGGCAAATATATTCTCGCCCTTGACCAGGGCACCACCAGCTCCCGCGCTATTTTGTTTGATCACGAGCAAAATATTATGGGTTTGGCACAGAAGGAGGTCACCCAGATTTATCCCAAGGAGGGCTGGGTGGAGCACGATGCCATGGAAATCTGGTCCAGCCAGTACGCCGTTATGATGGAGGTCATTGCCCAGTCCGGCATTGAAGCCGGGGAGATTGCGGCCATCGGTATTACCAATCAGCGGGAGACCACCATTCTCTGGGATCGGGAAACGGGCAGACCCATTCACAACGCCATTGTCTGGCAGTGCCGCCGCACGGCGGACATTGTGGATGGGCTCATTGCCGACAGCTTGGGCGAATATATTAAAAAAACCACCGGCCTGGTACCCGACGCCTATTTCTCGGGCACCAAAATCAAGTGGCTTTTAGACCATGTGCAGGGCGCCCGGGAGAAGGCCGAGCGCGGAGAAATTCTCTTTGGCACGGTAGATACCTGGCTTTTGTGGAAGCTCACCGGCGGGGCTGTCCATGTCACCGACTATACCAATGCCTCCCGCACCATGCTCTTCGACATTCACAACCTCTGCTGGGACGACACGCTCCTCTCTGCGCTGGATATTCCCCGGGCAATGCTGCCCCAGGTACGCAATTCCAGCGAAATTTACGGCTACACCGAAATTCAGGGAGACCGAGTACCCATTGCGGGCATTGCCGGCGACCAGCAGGCCGCCCTGTTCGGCCAGACCTGCTTTGAGCCTGGGGATGCCAAGAACACTTACGGTACCGGCTGTTTCCTGCTCATGAATACCGGCGACACCCCCTGTGAGAGCCAAAACGGTCTTATTACCACCATTGCCATTGGGCTGGATGGCAAGGTGCAGTATGCACTGGAGGGCAGCGTCTTTGTGGGCGGGGCGGTTATTCAGTGGCTGCGGGACGAGATGCGCTTTCTCACCGAGAGCCGGGACGCGGAGTACTATGCGCAAAAGGTGGAGGACACGGGGGGCGTCTATCTGGTACCCGCCTTTACCGGGCTGGGCGCGCCCCACTGGGACATGTACGCCAGGGGGTGCATTATGGGCATTACCCGCGGCACCAAGCGAGAGCACATTATCCGCGCCGCTCAGGAATCCATTGCCTATCAGGTTACCGACCTGGTGCGCGCCATGGAGCAGGACACCGGCCGAACCATGCGGGAGCTCAAGGCCGATGGCGGAGCCAGCCGAGACAGCTTTCTCATGCAGTTTCAGTCCGATCTGCTGGGCCGCTCCGTGCGCCGCCCCATGATTCGGGAGACCACGGCGCTTGGCTGCGCCTACTTAGCCGGACTTTCCACCGGTGTGTGGAAAAACCGGCAGGAAATCAAGTCCCTCTGGGTCTGCGACACCACCTATGAGCCTAAAATGGAACCCGAGTGCCGGGAGACGCGGATGGCAGGCTGGCACAAGGCCGTGGGACACAGCCTGGGGTGGGCAAAATAAGAAGCGCTCCCGTAGGCGCATAGGGGAGATAAGACGGCACGGAGATGAAAAAACAGTTGGGCGAAGCCCAAGGCATTTTTCGCGTAGTGACGGTTTATCGACCCGTAATGCGCCCAACGGGAGCGTGACACAGAAGCGCGAGCGTAGGCGCATAGGGGTGCTAACGACGGAGCGGAGCGAAAAAGCGCAGGGCGGCAACCCACGCAAGCCGCCCG
>CAZDDZ010000087.1:0-10566 GCA_964504285.1 uncultured Pseudoflavonifractor sp. | reverse complement strand
GCCCAGATGCGGGAAATCACGCTCTGGGGCGGGTTCGGATTACACTGGTCAGGCTAAGGAGGTACCTTTATGAACAATACATCCCCCACCCGTCGCTGTGACTATGACCTTTTGCGGGTGGTGTCCATGGCGGCAGTGGTGTTTCTTCATACCGCGGCGGGGGCGTTGCGTGATTTCTCAAACCCCGCACTATGGCACGTTTCCAATTTACTCGCCGCTGTTTTTGTATCGGCGGTGCCCATCTTTTTTATGCTCTCCGGGGCGCTGCTATTGGGCAGCAAGCGCACGGACCAGCCGCTCTTTGTCCTGAAGCACCGCGTGCCCCGAGTGCTGCTGCCCGGTCTCTTTTGGTCCGGGGTGGTGATTGGGTACACATGGTACAGCCAGGGCGCGGCGGCGGCGCTGGAGCAGTTGCTTCACCTGCCCAATACCACGGTTTTGGTCGCATACTGGTTTCTTTACGCACTCATCCCCATGTATCTGCTATCACCCCTGCTTAAGCGCATGGTGGACCATTTTGAGCCCATCCACTGGCGCTATATGATCGGGCTCTGGGTTATTCTGACCATGGGAATGCAGACCGTTGCCTTTCTGATACCCGAGCCCTGGAAAACCCCGTTTATTCCCAACGCCACACTGAGTGTGGGCCTGCTGGAGGGCTATCTGGGCTACTTCATGCTGGGTGCCTTTTTTGCCCGGCTGGAGCGGATTCCGTCCCGGAAACTTCTGTGGACGGTGGCGCTGGCCGACTGGGCGATTATTGCGCTGGGCACCTGGTATTTTATGGACAAGGTGGGGGTTTACGGCGAGCAGTTTATCAGCTACCGGGCTCTTTTTGTTATGGTGTTGGCAGCTTGCCTTTTTCTGCTGGCGCGCAGCTATATGGAACACCGGCAGAGCGGCAGAGTACTCACCCTGCTGGCAGGATGCTCCTTTGGGGTCTATCTGGCCCACCCCTTTGCCATTCGGGTAGTAGGCTGGCTATTTCCCATAACGGGCATTGGAACCTTGCTGCTTTCCTGGGGGCTGGCTGTGCTGCTGAGTGTGGCCGGGGTAATGCTGGTGGCCAGCATTAAGCCTCTGTGCTATTTGGTTACAGGGCAAAAATTTGACGTGGCGTGCAGAGAGAGCAATCTGTTTGCCCTGAAACCATTGACAAATCAAGATAATGTGGTACAATAGCACGGTCAAAGGCTATAACGAAGCTAAGGATAACACGCCGCACCGAGCGAGAGGGGACAGTGAGAGCCCTCGGCGAAACGGGTATCCGCGCCACTTCCGAGCCGCCCATGAAGAATGGGACGCGTCATCCCCGTTACGGATGTCTGAGATATTCCGCCTGGCGGGATAGATTAGGGTGGTACCGTGGAGCGTATACTCCGCCCCTAACATGTAGATGTTAGGGGCGGTTTTTTTATGGTACGGCAACCCAATAACCGCAGGGGCGTCCTTTGGCCGCCCACAAAATAGGAGGTAACTACCAATGAGCAAGCAATATGGCTTAAACGAGCTGCGTGAGATGTTCCTGGCGTTCTTTGAGAGTAAGGGACACCTGCGCCTGGGCAGCTTTCCCCTGGTGCCCCAGGGGGACGCGTCCCTGCTGCTGATTAACTCGGGCATGGCCCCCATGAAGCCCTGGTTCACCGGCGAGCAGGAGCCCCCCCGCAGCCGCGTCTGCACCTGCCAGAAGTGCATTCGCACCGGCGACATTGAAAACATCGGCCACACCGCCCGCCACGGCACCTATTTTGAGATGCTGGGCAACTTCTCCTTCGGCGACTACTTTAAGAAAGAGGCCATTGCCTGGAGCTGGGAGTTCCTCACCTCCAAGGACTGGGTGGGTCTTGACCCCAACCGTCTCTACCCCTCGATTTATGAGGATGACGACGAGGCTTTTGAAATTTGGAACAAGGACATCGGTATTCCCGCAGAGCGTATTTTCCGCTTTGGCAAGGCCGATAACTTCTGGGAGCACGGCTCCGGCCCCTGCGGCCCCTGCTCGGAGATTTATTACGACCGGGGCGAGAAGTGGGGCTGCGGTAAAGAAGGCTGCACCGTGGGCTGCGACTGCGACCGCTATATGGAGGTCTGGAACAACGTTTTCTCCCAGTTCAATAACGACGGCGAGGGGCATTACACCGAGCTGGCCCAGAAGAACATTGACACCGGCATGGGCTTAGAGCGACTGGCCGCCGTGTGCCAGGATGTGGCCAGCCTGTTTGACGTGGACACCGTCATGAAGATTACGAACAAGGTCAGTGAAATCACCAAGGCGCACTATGGGCAGAGCCCCAAGACCGACGTCTCCCTCCGTGTGATTACCGACCACATCCGTTCGGCAACCTTTATGATTTCTGACGGTGTGCTCCCCTCTAACGAGGGTCGGGGCTACGTCCTGCGCCGTCTGCTGCGCCGCGCAGCCCGCCACGGAAAGCTCCTGGGTGTTAACGAGCCGTTCCTCTATGAAGTCTGTGACACCGTGATCGGGGAGAACGAGGGGCACTACCCCGAGCTGCGGGAGAAGCAGGACTATATTACCCGTGTCATCAAGGTGGAGGAGGAGAACTTCTCCAAGACCATCGATGCGGGCATGGCGATTCTAAACGACCTGCTGGCAGGGAGCAAGGGTGAAAAGACCTTCTCCGGTGCGGCGGCCTTCAAGCTGTATGACACCTACGGCTTCCCCATTGACCTTACCGACGAAATTGTGGCCGAGCAGGGAATGACCATCGACAAGGCCGAGTTTAAGAAGCTCATGGAGGAGCAGAAGGTGCGCGCCCGCGAGGCCCGTGCCGCCTTGGGCGACCTGGCCTGGGCGGGCATTGACCTGGGGCTGGACAATACCCCCACCACCTTTACCGGCTATGACCAGCTCACCGACGGCGGCAAAATTCTGGCGCTGGTGGAGGACGGAGAGGTTTGCTCCGCTCTCTCTGCCGGGTGCGAGGGGATTGTGGTGCTGGACAAGACCCCCATGTACGCCGAGATGGGCGGTCAGGTGGCCGACCACGGCCTGATTACCACCGCCAAGGGCGGCCGCTTTGTGGTCACCGATGTACAAAAGACCAAGGGAGGCAAGTACCTCCACCATGGCAAGGTGGAGGAGGGTACCCTCACTGTGGAAGAACATGTGATCTCCTCAGTGGATGTGCCACGCCGCCGCGCCATCGGCCGCGCCCACTCGGCCACCCACCTGCTCCACGCCGCCCTCAAGACCGTGCTGGGCGACCATGTCAATCAGGCCGGCTCTCTGGTGGAGCCTGACCGCCTGCGCTTTGACTTTACCCACTTCTCCGGCCTGACCGCCGAGGAGCTCTCTCAGGTTTCCAAACTGGTCAACGAGTCTATTTTGGAGGGCTACGGCATCCGCACCGATGTGATGAGTATCGACGAGGCCAAAAAGTCGGGTGCGACCGCCCTTTTTGGCGAGAAGTACGGCGACACCGTCCGCGTGGTCAACATGGGGGGCTACTCCGTGGAGCTGTGCGGCGGCACCCATCTGGACAATACTGCCAAGGCCGGCGTGTTCCACATTGTCAGCGAGGGCAGCGTGGCCTCCGGCGTGCGCCGCATTGAGGCCACCACGGGTCTTGTGTCCCTGGAGGTTATGAACCGCAACCAGCAGATGCTGTTCCAGGCGGCCAGCGTCTTTAAGGCCAAGCCCGGCGAGCTGCGGGAAAAGGCCGAGCAGTCCATGGAGGAGCTGCGCTCCCTGCGCCATGTGGTGGAGAGCTTTAAGGCCAAGGAGGCCGCCGGTGACGCCGACCGCTTCCTCTTTGCCGCCAAGGAGGTGGGCGGACTCAAGGTGGTCACCACCACCGTGCCCGACGCCACCGCCGACCGTCTGCGCGCGATGGGCGATACCATGCGGGACAAGGCGGCTAATCTGGTTGCCGTCCTCTCCACCGTAGCCGACGGGAAAATCACCTTCCTGGCCGTCTGCGGCAAGGAGGCCATTTCGAAGGGAATCAAGGCGGGCGACATTATTAAGAGTGTCACCGCCATCTGCGGCGGCTCCGGCGGCGGTAAGCCCGATAGCGCCATGGGCGGCGGCAAGGATGTAATGAAGCTAGATGATGCTTTGGCCACCGTGGATGATTTCGTCCACGCCAAGCTGGGGCTGTAAGCCGCCCATGACGGCGCGAATGCGCCGTACAAGCGTTTTGCCGCAGGCAAAACCTTGATGCCGGGCGAATTCAGTTCGCCCGAGCAGATTGAAGGGGAACGGGCTCCCGGACGATGGCACATCGTCTGGGAAACGGCGGCGGGGGCTTGCTCCCGCCGCTTTCTTTTCTTATGGCTTGCACTTTTGATACAGTCTGGTAAAATAGAGAAAACACCCAAAGGAGGTCATTCCTATGTCCGACTGTTTATTTTGTAAAATCATCGCCGGGGATATTCCGTGCAAAAAGGTATACGAGGACGACCACTGCCTCGCCTTCTATGACATCGAGCCGCAGGCACCGACGCATTTTCTGGTGATTCCCAAGGCACATATTCCGTCCTGCGGGGCGGTGACAAGGGAAAACTCCGCTGTGGTGGCTCATATTTTTGAGGTCATTTCCAAGGTGACAGAGGAGCTGGGTCTTGCTGATTTCCGCGTGGTCTCCAACTGCGGAGAGCAGGCGGGGCAGAGTGTTCCCCACCTCCACTTTCATGTGCTGGCCGGTCGGGATATGACCTGGCCGCCGGGCTAAAAACAATATGGAGCAGAATCGAATTTTGCGTTGGAGCTGCGGGGCGGCTGCGCTGCCGGGGCTGTTCAGCCTTGCCCTGACGCGGCTCTGGGCTGTGCTGGGTGGACATTTACCCGGCAGACTGCTGGCTCCTGCGGCCCTGCTGCTGGCGGTGGCGTGCGTACTGCTCTTTTTACGCTTTGCGCTGGCCGAGCGGTACTTCCTGCCCTTTGAGCAGTGGTACAAGAACCTACTGGTTTTTCTGCCCGGTTTTTTGCTGGGCGGTCTGCTGGATACCAGCTACGCCATGTTTGACGCATCCGGTTTGCTCATCGGCACCCTGGCCTTCCGGATCTTGTGCCACCTGGGCAGCGGCATTTTCATGGGTATGCTGACCCTGGCGGCGGTGAAGGCCGTCCGGGACTACGGTCGTCCCCCAAAGATGGACGGGCGGGTTCTGCTGGGTCTGGCGCTGTTTTTCAATATTCTGGCGGCGGTCTATGTGGCAGGCAGCGCTACCGTCTATATTTGGGACACGGCGGGCTACTGGATGAATGCCACCGCACTTTCCCGGGCCCCGCTGGGACTGGGGCAGCTGCGGGAAGTGCTTCAAAGCGTCATTACCATGGACTACAACTACCTGCTGGCCTGGCCTATTTCTCTGGTTATGCGGCTTTTGGGTACCGGGCGGTATGTCTTTGTGCTCAGTGTCGTAAACCTCTACCTCCTGCCCGGTGTATGGGGTCTGTGTGTGCTGGGAGGGCGCATGGGCAAGGGCGGCGGAGTGATGCTGACACTGGGGCTGCCGATGCTGGTGTACACAGCCCTGGTGGGATTTGTAGATGTGGCGGCGGCCTCCGCCGCCATCTGGGCCTTTGTCATCTACACCGACGAGACACGAAACCCACGGGCGCGGGGCGTTCTGACGGGGATCCTCCTGGTGCTGACCTTTCTTCTGCGGCGGTACTTTTTTTTCTTCGCCATGAGTTTTGGCGCGGCGGCACTGCTGAAAAAGCTGCTGACCCAGCGCAAGGTGTGGACTGACTGGCTCATGCTCCTGTGCACCGGCGCGGTGTGCAGCCTGTTTTTTGCACAGAGCTTTTTGGTGGATAAAATTTTATCCGTGCGCTATGGCGACATTTACTCGGCCTACGCCCTTGGCATGCGCAGCGACATTATGCTCTTTTGCCGCTATTTTGGCTGGGTGGTGCTGACCCTTGCCCTGCTGGCGGGATTGTTTCTCCTTATTCGCCGCCCCGCCCTGCGGGGGGAGACTATTTTGGCCTTGGGCCAGCTTATGCTTTGCTTTTTGGTGTTTACCCGGGTGCAGTCCCACGGACAGCAGCATCTGCTTCTCTATCTGCCCGCCTTGGCGGTACTCCTGGCAAGGGGAATGAGTGAGCTGCCCGACTGGGGCTGGCGGCAGCCCTGCGTTTGGGTTTTGGCGGGGGTACTTGCGGCAAGCCCCTTCCTGCCGCGGATACAGCCCGCGTCGGTGGCGGAAATTGTACAGCCCAATGCGCTGCCTGCCTTCTCCTACCGTGGCCCCCGGCGCACCGATTTGATGGAGCTGGTGGCGCTGCGCAGCTATATGGACGGGCTTTCTGCCCAAGGGCCTAAGACGGCTGCGGTAGTGGCTTCCTCCTTTGCCTTCAATGGCGACGTGTATGATAATCTACTTGCCTCGCTGGACATTCCGGCAGGAAGCGGGAGCAAGACAAAAATGGTTTATATGAGCACCGTGGATAAGCGGGACGGCTTCTCGTGGAATGTGCTAAGCTGCGACTACCTCATTGTTACCGACCCCGTGCAGACCCATCTTGGTGAGGAAAACCAGCAGATTATGGCTCTCCTGGCCCACGACCTGCTGGATGGCACCAACACCGGCGCGGCCTTTCGCCCCATGTCTGCCCGGTTTACCCTGGCGGGGGGCGTGAAAGTCTATGTCTACGAGCGCGTTCGGGATGTGACGGCGGCCGAGTACCAGAGTATTTCGGACAGATTGACCGAGAAGTACCCGGACTATCAGGAGCTCTATCGGGTCCCTGCGGAGCTGGGGAAATGAGACGTAAAAAATGTGGCTGGGAATGGGGCAGACCGTGACTGCGGGTTCCTTGCCCCCCCTCTGTATGGACAAGCCTTGCCATATCCATACAGGTGTGATAAAATGAAGCCGAATGGGTGAAAATACCCCGGAGGAATGTTGCCGAATGGTAGCATTTTTCTGGGGTGATTTCATGCATTTTCAGAGAATAGAAGATTTGCGCGTTGACTGGGATAAAAGCCAACTGGAAATTTCACAATATTTAAATTTAAATCGCAATGTATACTGGCGCTACGAGAAGGGGATTCGTGAAATCCCGGTCTGGGCGGTTATTAAGCTTGCTGAATTTTACGGTACGTCGACCGATTACATTTTAGGCCGTACCGACAACCCCGCCGCGCCCCATGCGTAAGCTTGCCTGCTTTGCCATTCCCTTCGCGGTGGCGGTATTTGTGGCAGTCTACCTCATCCCCGAAGCCATACTACTATACCTTGCGGGTGCTTGCGCAGTCGCAGGGTGCGTCGTTGCGCTGGCGGGGAGAAAAAAGGGGAAAAGACCCCGCCCCATGGAGAAAAGCCTGCGGCCCGTGATTGTGGCCTTGGGTCTCGCATTTGGTCTTGTGTGGACGTGGGGGCATGACGCCATTTTTCTCGCCCCCGTCCAGGCGCTGGACGGGCAGACCGGGATGGTGACAGCCACCCTTGCCGACTGGCCCAGCGCCACCACGTACGGCACCGCGTTTACCGTACGTGTCCACATAGAGGGCATACCCAATACCAAGGCCGTTCTCTACGCGGATGGTGAATATACCGGCCTGAAGCCGGGGGATCAAATTTCCTGTACCGCCGCCCTCCAACGTGCCGACCTGCGCTTTGGGGAGGAGACCGAGTATTACCGCTCCCGAGGGATCAACCTCATCGCCTACGCCGATGGGGCACTCACGGTGACGGCGGCGGAGAAAATCCCGGTTTACTACTGGCCCCTTGCAGTGTCCAAAGCCATTAAGCAGAGCGTGGCGGCTATATTTCCGTCCCATGCGGCGGGCTTTATGACTGCCCTGATCACCGGGGACAAGTCTCTGCTGGACGGCGGGGTTTACTCGGCGCTCCAGCGGACGGGCATTGCCCATGTTGTGGCGGTTTCCGGGCTGCATGTCTCTTTTTTTGCGGGACTGCTCACCACCCTGCTGGGTAAGCGCCGCCGTATGGCTGCCGTTGTGACCATTGGCCTACTGCTGTTCTTTGCCGCTGTGGCAGGCAATTCCCCTTCGGTGCTGCGGGCGGTCTATCTCCAGGGTGCGCTTTTGATTGCCCCGCTTTTAGGGCGGGAGAACGACCGGGTGACTTCCCTGTCCGCCGTTCTCATGCTCCTGCTCATGTGGAACCCGCGTGCCGCCGCCAGTGTAAGCCTTCAGCTTTCCTTTGCCGCCGTGGCGGGCATTTATTTGGTTACCGGGCGGCTCTATGACCGGTGGACGAGAAAGCTTGGCAAAAGGCTGTGGCATAAGATGTTCCGCTTTCTGGCGGGCAGTCTTGCCACCAGTCTGGGTGCGCTGATTTTTACCACGCCTTTGCTGGCCTGCTACTTCGGTGCGGTTTCCCTGATTGCTCCTCTGGCCAATTTGGTTACACTTTGGGCGGTGTCAGATGCCTTTATGGGCGGCTTGGTGGCCGCGCTGCTGGGACTGGCTTTGCCTGCGGTAGGGAAAGTGCTGGCCTGGGCGGTGAGCCTGCTGATTTTCTATGTACAGTGGGCGGCGCTGACTATGGCAAAGCAGCCCTTCGCCGCAGTACCGGCAGAAGGGTACTTCGGCCTGTGGCTGGGTTTTGTCTATCTTCTGCTGGTGGTGTGGATGCTGTGGCGGGGGGAGAAAAAGCGACCCCTGATTGCCGTTTCTGCCTGTGCCCTCACCTTGGCTGCTGCCTTTCTCTTTCACACCCTTACCCTGCGGGGCGGCGACCTGCGGGTCTCAGTGCTGGACGTGGGGCAGGGGGCAAGCATACTGCTGACCTCCCAGGGGAAAACCGCCCTGGTAGACTGCGGCGGCAACGGCGGGGAGGATCCCGGCGACATTGCCGCCAATGGGGTGCAGGCCATGGGCACCAATACCCTGGACTACCTGATACTGACCCATTTTCACGCAGACCATGCAAACGGTGTGGAACAGCTCATGGCTCGGCTGGAGGTGAAAACCCTTCTTGTGCCGGACGCCCAGCCCGACGAGCCGCTGCGGGAAAAAATACTGGCGCTGGCCGCCGCCGAGGGTGCTCAGGTGCGCTTTGTGGAAGCCGATACCTGGGTGCCCCTGGGCGAGACCGCTCTTACCATCTACGCTCCACTGGGGGACGGAGGAGCCAATGAGGAAGGGCTTTCTGTCCTGGCCACCTGCGGCGACTTTGACGCACTTGTCACCGGCGATATGAACACCACGGTGGAAAAACGGTTGGTGCGGTACGGCAATTTGCCTGACATTGAAATGCTGGTAGTGGGTCATCACGGCTCGGCGTACTCCAGCTCGGAGGAGCTGCTGCTGGCTGCCACGCCGGAGTATGCCGTTATTTCGGTGGGGCGCAACCGGTACGGACACCCGACAGCCGAGGCACTGGAGCGGCTCGCCGCGGCGGGCTGTGAAATTTACCGCACCGACCTGATGGGTACGGTGTCTATTACCGCAAATAAGGAGGCTCCTTAATGGCATACGGAAAGCAAAAGGCGGACGACGCCGGGTATAAGAAGCTAAAGAAAGACATTTCAGAGGGTACCATCCAAACACTCTACGTCTTTCACGGGGAGGAGGCCTACCTCCGGGACTTCTACCTGGGGCAGATGAAAAAAAAACTCCTGCCTGAAGGGCTGGAGGATTTTAACTACCATGTCTTACAGGGCAAGGATTTTGACCTTAAAAGTCTTGCCATGCTCATTGACTGCTTTCCTATGATGAGTGAGCGCACCCTCATTGTAGTCATGGATTACGACATCTACAAGGGGGATAAGGAGGGCCTTGCCGCCCTGCTGGAGGATTTGCCCGACTATCTCTGCCTGGTCTTTGTCTATGACCTAATTGCCTATAAGGCAGATGCCCGCACCAAGTTGGCTGCCGCCGTGAAGGCAAAGGGGAGCGTGGTGCAGTTCCAGCGGCAGGAGCAGGGGGATCTGGTGGACTGGATTCGCCGCCGCTTTAAGGCCGAGGGACACGACATCGACTCGGAGGAGGCGCGCTACCTGATTTTTCAGTGCGGCGATTTGATGACCGGGCTGATTTCGGAAATTGGGAAGGTGGGGGCCTACGCCAAGCACCACCGCGTTACCCGGCAGGACATTGATGCGGTAGCCACCCCCCAGCTGGACGCGGTGGTTTTTCAAATGACGGACGCCATTGCCGCCGGGAACTTTGAAAAGGCGGCTGAGGTGCTGGGCGACCTCTTTCACATGCAGGAGGCGCCCATTAAACTTCTGTCCATGCTGGGCCGCCAGCTTCGGCAGCTCTACTCGGCGCGCCTTGCGCTGGAGGCAGGAAAGGGAAGCGGCTATCTTATGGAGCTGTGGGGGCTTCGCTCTGCCTATCCCGCTGATAAGCTCATGCAGGCGGCCAGACGCTTTTCCCTCCCCTGGTGCCGCCGTGCCGTGGCGCGCTGCGGCGAGCTGGATTTGCAAATGAAATCCACCGGCAGCGACGGGGAGGAGCTCCTCATTGGCTTTCTCCTGGAGCTGGCCCGGAAAAGGAGCGCCTAACACCCAATCCGTGCAGACTTTTCAGAAATGCTCTAGAGCATTTCTGAAAAATCCATGTATCCGTTCTTTTGACAAAAATTTCGCCATGCCGCGCCGTTTTTCCTTGAAATCCG
>CAZDDZ010000086.1:0-10726 GCA_964504285.1 uncultured Pseudoflavonifractor sp. | reverse complement strand
CTGCCCACTTGTTTAAGGGGCGGCTTCTATTTTGCAGATATGGGGGATACGCTTGCGCCCCGCCATAAAGTGGACGGCGCAGGTGGCCACGGCGCTGATGGCCAGGAAGGCGTAAAAGCTGATGCCCCGGGAGAGGAGCACCGCGGGGGTGACCAGTCCCGTACCGAAAAAGAGGGTAAAGAAGGAGAGAAATCCGCCCTCGGTAGCGCCTACCGCCCCGGGCAAGGGCAGCATGGAGACAGCCAGGGTCAAAAGAGCCTGGGCACAGATCATTTCTATTCCGCTGTGACCGGTCAGACCAAAGGCCTTATAGACCATATAAGGTACCGCAAACAGGCAGGTAAGCTGGGCGGCTGAGAGAACCAAAAGGCGGGGTACCATGCCGGGATTGCGGCGAATACAGTCGGCTCCGGCCCGGTATTCCTCCATCTGATGCTCCAAGCGCTTTTCCATGGCCGCTTTATCCTTGACAATGTGCAGGCGAGCCAGCAGATTTAAAACGGCTGTGGTAAATTTCCGTGCCACGTTGGGCAGAAACATAAAGCCCAGCATACCGACGGTGAGCACCAGCATAATTCCCGCGCCGTAAAGGAGCAGAAGTCCCAGTCCGGTGCCCATGGCGGACAGTAGGCCGGGCTTAAAAATCAGGGCGGCAATGGCATAGAGTAGAATCGTCACCTGGTAGCACACGGCGATGAGCATCATGTTCAGCGCCCCGTGAGCGGGCGGGATACCGTCCCGGCTCATGTAGTAGACTTGGGCGGGCTGGCCCCCGGTGGCCGAGGGAGTAATGGAACTTACATAGAACCCCACAAAGGAATATCCCAGGCAGCGAAAGTACCGGGGGCTGTGTCCCAGCCGGGTAAGAATCATTTTGGAGCACATGGCTTCGCAGGCCACAAATCCGAACATCAGCCCTAGAGCCAGCAAAATCCACCAGGGTCGTGCCCGCCCCAACACCAGGGCAAGCTGGTCAAATTTCTGGCCTCTGAGGAGCAGGTACATAGTCAGCGCCATCAAGGCCAGCAGGAGTACCCCGCCAAGGATATTTTTCTTATTGACCAGCACGGCAGAGCCTCCTTTTTATGATTTCCTGCGAAAAATGCACAGGAGCAGAGCGCAAGCCGCCACGGCGGCGGCGAGGGTGCACAAGGCGACCGTTAGTTTCCGCTTCATCACGCACACGCCCCCTTTCGCACCATCAGGTTCTCCAGCAGGGCGGTAAGCGGCTCGCGGCAGAGCTGGGACTTTAGCCTGCGCATATTTTCGGCCATCCAGGCCAGCGCACCGTCGTTGTGGATAAGACGATCAATGGCGGACAGGCAGTCCTCAGTCTCCTTGGCCGCTATTGCCCCAATACCTGCTCGGCCCAAAAAGCGGCCGTTATTAATTTCCTGCTGGAGGAAAGGCTCCCAGGCCAGAATGGGCAATTCGGAGGAGATGGTTTCAAAAAGGGTAATGCCGCCGGGCTTGGAGAGCATTAAATCGGCCTTGGCCATATAGTCGTACACCCGGTCGGTATAGCCCAACACGGTAATGTGCTCGTACTTACCCTCCAGGCGGGCACGCAGCTTTTCGTTGTTTCCGGCAATAATGATGGTCTCCACATCGGTCATGGCGTTAAGTTCCTCGTAGAACTTATCCTTCTTGGGCAGCAGACCCAGACCGCCGCCCATAATGAGGAGATGGCGTGTCTTACCCCCACGGCTGCGGGGGGTATGCTCAAATTCCGGCTTGACCGGAATACCGGTAGCAATAATCCGTGCTCGCTCTACCCCCTTGTCGGCCAGACGGTCGGCAATCTCGGGCGTACCCACCAGATAGAGGTCAGTGTCTCGGTTAATCCACTCGGAATGAGCGGTCAGGTCGGTGACACAGGTAATGAGAGGCAGCTCACTGCCCGTCTCCCACTTGTAGCGAGACACCAGTTGGGCGCAAAGGGAGTGGGTGGCAATCACTGCGTCCGGCTTATGCTCCTCCAAAAGCTCCTTCAGTTTCTCCATAAAGTGCCACTCAAAGGGCGGGCGGGCCTCGCCCTCCATGTTCTCGGTCATTTTGTAATAAGTATTAAACAGGCCGCTGCCGTGTGTCACCAGCAGGGAAAAGGCCTTATACATCGCCTCAGAGGCATTGGGTACGGCATAGTCGATGAAGTCCACCACCTCTACCTGGTGGTCAGTCTCCTCCTCCAGCAGCTGACGGCGTAGGGACTGGGACGCAGACCAATGCCCCATGCCAAATTTTCCTGTCAGAATGAGGATGTCCATAATATCCCCTCCAATCTATAAAAGGATTATATCCATCCTTTCTTTAGAAAACACTGCCTCAAAACTTAAAACTTCATTAAGAAAAAAGGAAATCCATCCATAAAAGGGGCTCCAGTGCCTCCTGTGTGCACACCGCAGCCTGCCAGTCGTCCCCGGAAAGGCTTGTCACAGCAGGCCCCGCCCCCGTCCGCCCCGGCAGGGGCGGGCAAACCTTTTGCGGATGTAAGACGCTGCCCCCTTCGTACTTACAGAAACTTTCCTTTCTTGTCCACAGTGTATAAAAGCCGGACCAGCCACCGCCGTTTGCTTCATACCAGTGGTATTCCTCCTGGGTAAGTACCTTTGCAATCAGGGCGGGATTTCTGGGGCGCACCGCTTCTATGTCTACCCCCACGGGGCTGTCCCCCACGGCACAAAGTGCAAAAGAGCCCGAGTGGCTTACATTAAAATGGATATGGGGGAAGTCAGGGAAGAAGGGCTTTCCACAGGAGCCTCGGGCCATGTCAGGCAAATGGTCAAGGCCGTATTGCTCCCTCAGCCCCGCCACCAGCAGCCGCCGGGCGGCCTTCCTGGGGTCGGAGCATCGGCAGGCAAACAGACGCATATGACTTCCCTCCCTTCCCATACAAATTTCACCTTATTTTAATCCTTTCTTGATTGTCTTTTCAACTCACGTTTTATACAATAAATACACAAGCAACAGCCTGTCATTCTATAAGAGGAGCGTGAACTATGGAAAAGCAACAATTTATCTGTCAAAAATGCGGCTGCACCACCTATGAGCATGACCAGTTCCAGGCCACCGGCGGGAATTTTGCCAAAATCTTCGACGTGCAAAACAAAAAATTTATTACCATCACCTGCACCCGGTGCGGCTATACCGAGCTATATAAGACGATGAACAGCGAGGGCTGGGACATTCTAGACTTTTTACTTAACTGAAAGCAGGGGGCTTGGCGGAAATCCGCCAAGCCCCCGTTTCAGTCTGCGGCTATGGTCATCAAATTTCAACCGCAAGTTTGCCTTTCTTCCCATAATGGGTTAAAATATAAAAAACTATTCCTAGAGCGTTTCTGAAAAGTCCATGCATCCGTCCTTTTGACAAAAACCTCGCCATGCCGCACCGTTTTTCCTTGGAATCCACCCAGGATTCCTGTGGAAAAACGGCTTGCCTGACCAGATTTTTGTTCAAAATTCCAGACACAGCGACTTTTCAGAAACGCTCTAATATAAATATTAAACACATCTTAAAACTTTTCCCTCTTGGCATTTAAGCTTTTTGGGGTACTATTATTTTAATGAGGTGAGAATTTGTACAACATTTTAATTTGCGATGATGACCGCGACATTGTCTCGGCGCTGGATATTTACCTCTCCAGCGAAGGCTATCGTACCTTTAAGGCCTATGACGGACTGGAGGCGCTCAAGTCGGTGGAGGAAAACGACATTCAGCTAATCCTGATGGATGTCATGATGCCCGGACTGGATGGGATCCGCACCACCGCCAAGCTGCGGGAAACCTGCAATATTCCTATCATCCTTCTCACCGCCAAAAGCGAGGATTCGGACAAAATTTTGGGTCTGAACATCGGTGCGGATGACTATATTACCAAACCCTTTAACCCTATTGAGGTCATTGCCCGGGTTAAAAGCCAGCTGCGGCGGTACACCACCCTGGGCGGACGGGAAAAAATTGAGGACAGCGCCATCCGCAACGGCGGCATTGCCATGGATGACGGGGCCAAGTCGGTCACCGTGGACGGAGAGAGCGTCTCCCTCACCCCGATTGAATATAACATTTTAAAGCTCCTGCTCCAAAGTCCCGGCCGTGTCTACTCTACCGGGCAAATTTACGAGCAGGTGTGGAACGACCCCTCCCTCGGTTCAGAGAATACGGTGGCGGTGCACATCCGCCACCTGAGGGAGAAAATCGAGATTGACCCCGCCGAGCCCCGCTACATCAAGGTTGTATGGGGACTGGGGTATAAAATGGAAAAGCTTTGATTTGACTTGGAGGTGAACGTCCTTGCGGAAGCTGAATACCGCTCGTTATAGCCCGGTGGCGAGGACGGGCGCATTTCTTCTCTGTCTGGTGCTCCTATCCGCCTGCTTTTGGCTGAGCTTTGTCACCCTGCTTCGCTGGGACGATATTTGGCTGGGAAATAACTACTACCGCAGCAGCACTGCTCAACAGGAAATGTATAACGACCGCTACCGTGTGCTGGAGCTTCTCTCCCTCCGCCAGCGGAAGGAGTGGGAGGGTAAGCTCACCTACTCGGAGCAGGAGCAGCTAAAAAGCCTGGAAAATTCCTTTGCTCCCAGTCTTACTAATTTCCGCTTTGAGGTTCACGACCAGGCAGGCACCCTTTTGCTGGATAATTTGGACGGCAAGCTGCTGGAGGACGAAACCCCTGCACAGCACATGTACACTAACCGCGTGGAGCTGGGTGAGCGTTACTATCACAATGATTATACCGAGTATAACTCTGAAACCGGCACCTACTTTAAAATGATTTATACCGGCGATGGCTATCTCCCCTGTAACCCGGCTGATTCCATAAACCAATATAACCAATATGGCTACCTGTCCGACGGCGAGAACCTTCATTCCTATGATTCAAGCTATGACAGCCGTGTTCGCAGCCGTGAATTTGTCATTGAATACGGGATTGCAGCCTCACTGCCCGTGCAGGATCAGTATTCCGATGACATGAAGTCCTACGAGCGCATACAGGGTATTTTGCCCACGGTGGCCTTCCTTGCCCTGGTCACCCTTTTGTCAGGCATTGCCCTGTTGGTGTTTCTCTGCTCTGCTGTCGGGCGGCAGGAGGACGGCACCATCGCCCTAAGGCGGCAGGACCGCATTCCCTATGATCTCTACTTGGCTTTAGACCTCCTGCTCTTTACCGTGCTCATTAGCGCAGGGGAAGCCATCACTTACGGTGTGGACACCGATTTAAACCGCCCCGTGGTAATGGGTCTGGGCGTCTTTACCCTTGCCTTTACCACCCTTGCCGTATGGCTGGTGATCACCACCGCGGTGCGGCTAAAAAGCCACACTCTTTTGCGCAATACCCTTCTTGCCCGCTGCCTGCGCGGTACGGCAGACTTTCTCCGGCGCGTGTTCCGCGGGCTTCCCATCACCAAGCGCATGATTTTCCTCTTTTTCCTCTACCTGCTGGGTACCGTGCTGACCACCCTGACCATCATCCTGATTCCCATCTACCAGGGCTTTGTACTCTGGTGCCTGTGCCGCTGGGTGCGCCAATGGCGCGCCATTCGGGAGGCTACCGCGCGCATTGTGGGCGGTGAGCCAGACTTTAAAATTAACGCCAAAAATATGTACCCCGACCTGAAAGAGCACGCCGAGCAGCTTAACGACCTGGGCGGCGCCATCGGCAGTGCCGTGGATGAGCAGCTGCGGAGTGAACGATTTAAGGCCGAGCTGATTACCAACGTGTCCCACGACCTGAAAACCCCCCTGACCTCCATCATCAACTATGTGGGTCTGCTAAAAAAGATTCCCCTGGACAATCCCCAGGCCGCCGAGTACATCGATGTACTAGACCGAAAAAGTCAGCGCCTAAAAAAGCTTACCGAGGATTTGGTGGACGCCTCCAAGGCCTCCACCGGGACGCTGAACGTTAATCTGGAGCGGCTGGGCATGGGGCAGCTGATTTGCCAGGCACTGGGCGAGTATGAGGAAAAATTCGCCGCCCAGGAGCTGGAGGTTGTTTTCTCTCTCCCCGCTGACGAGCTTTACGTCTGGGCTGACGGACGGCACCTGTGGCGGGTAATTGACAATCTATTTGCCAACTGCGCCAAGTATGCCATGGAGCGCACCCGCATTTATTTAGAGGTGCGCCGCTGGGAGGGAAACATCTTCTTCTCGGTGAAAAACATTTCCCGTCAGGCCCTGAACGTCCCCCCCGAACAGCTGATGGAGCGGTTTGTCCGGGGCGAGGAATCCCGCACCACCGAGGGCTCCGGCCTGGGTTTGTCCATTGCCCGCAGCCTTACCGATTTGCAGGGCGGCACCTTCCGGCTGGATATTGACGGCGACCTTTTTAAAGCCACGCTCTCCTTTCCGGAAGCCTGCGCGCTGACCGACCCTATTTTAGGGAACCTCTGATTTAATCCCGCCGCATATCTTAGCGGTGTCTTTTCCGCCCGGACTGCGCCAAAAAATACACGCGCTAATCTACACGACTGGATTAAACCAAAGCTTCCTTAGAAATAAAAGACGCACCGCCGGAGCAGTCCGTATGACGAGCCAGCCGGGTGAGATACTAAGCAAGTATCTCACCCGGCTTTTTACTTTACATTTGTCGGGCGGCATGCTATAATATAATAAGAATAATTCTTATTAAGGAGTTGTACTATATGCATGACGTTATTATCATCGGCGGCGGCCCGGCAGGGCTGACAGCTGCTATTTATGCCAAGCGGGCAGGCTATACCGCACTGCTGATCGAGGGCGGTACCCCCGGCGGTCAGGCGGCCACCACCCCGGACATTGAAAACTGGCCGGGAAGCAAAAGCGTGGCCGGGCCGGACTTTGCCATGAATCTCTACGAGCAGTCCAAGGCTTTGGGCACCGATGTGGCCTTTGAAACGGTAACCGGTCTTGCCGACGGCGGAACCCACAAAACAGTAACTACACCCCGCAACGTATACGATGCCAGGGCGGTCATTATCGCTAACGGCGTACGCCGCCGCAAGCTGGAGGTCCCCGGTGAGGAGACGCTGGCAGGCCGGGGCGTGAGCTACTGTGCCACCTGCGACGGAAATTTTTTCCGTGGGCGCACGGTGGCAGTGATCGGAGGCGGAAATACCGCCCTGGAGGACGCGCTTTTTCTTGCTAACATCTGCCCTAAGGTCTACCTCATCCATCGCCGGAATGAATTTAAGGCCGAAAAGCACCTGACCGACGCTCTGGCCGAGGCAAGCAACATCGAATGCCTGATGGAGCACAAGGTGCTGGAAATTTTGGGTGAGGACAAGGTTGAGACCATTTCGCTGGAGGGACCCAAGGGACAGGTCAGTCTGCCGGTATCCGGCGTGTTCGCCGCCGTGGGTCTCATACCGGACAACGCCCCCTTCTCCCCGCCTCTGGAGCTGGACGCTCACGGATATATCATTGCAGGAGAGGATACTCACACCAACGTCCCCGGTGTATTTGCCGCCGGTGACACCCGGGTGAAAAATCTGCGCCAGCTGGTCACTGCCGCTGCCGACGGTGCCGCCGCCGCCCACGGTGCGGGTCTATACCTGCAACAGCTGACTGACAAATAACCCCCAACAAACATTTCCCCGGCTTAGATGGCGTGCCATCTAAGCCGGGGAAATGTTTGTTTTACAGGACAAAATCTTCTTCTCGCAGGCGGCTAAAGTCAGGGGTAAGGGGCTTTGGCGGGATACGCTTGAGTGGGTCATACTGAAAGGCACGGCAGTGACCGGCCAGAGAGACAAGGCCCTTTTTGACACACAGGGCAGAGCTTTCGTCCAGGGCGGTACTCCGGGCACAGTAAGCACACCGTGGTTCCATCTTTTTTTGAAACAGCATATACATTCCCCGCAATTTCTTCGTTTTTGCTGGAGCGTATCTGAAAAGCATCAAAACACCCATAAACTTGTCTTTTTCCGTCATAGCAGCGCCAATTTTCCTTGCCATACGTCAGTATGTCTGCAAAAAATCGGCTTGCCTGACAAAAAAATCCTGCGTTTCTATGCATTTCGCTACTTTTCAGATACGCTCTAGTATACATCAAATTACCCGAATTTTCTACTGGTATTTCTCTTCGGCATCCGCCGCAGGGCGTAGGCAGCCACAGCGAAGAAAAGAAGCCAGACCACCCATGCGGCTACGGTGGAAATTGTCAATGCCGTATGAAAGTCCAGGGAGGCCAGAGAGGCCACCTGCTCGGCCAGATAGGCCGAGGCTGGCAGTTGAAACGGGACAAGACGAAACAGAATCCACACAAAGACGGCCGAAAGACCCCCATGAAGCATTTTTCCGATAATGTAGGTGCGCACGGAAAGACCGCTCCCGCCGATAAAGGAGAGCACCTGGCAGTGCACCGAAACTCCGGCCCACCCCAGCATGAAGGCCGCCATACTCAGCCTGCCCGCCAGTGCGCCCGAGCCGGACAGCGTCCACACGCCGGAGGAAATTTCAATCAAGCCTGTCAGCAGTCTCTCGGCCCATTCCACGGTAAAGCCCAGCGGCGCCAAGAGAAACCCCAGTGCCTCGGCAACCCCCGAGAGAATACCGCAGAGAAAGAGCATACGAATTACCACCGTAAAAAACACTACGAAGGCACAAATATTTAAGGTGGAGAGAAAGGAATTTTTAATACTGCCCGTGAACGCCACTGTAAACCGCTCCGCATGAAATTGAGGGGTAGCCTTACTTTGTCTGCCCTGCCCGCCTGCCTTATAAAAACGGAATAAAATCCCGATACACACCGACGCGGCAGCGTGGGCCAGATAGAGAAGAAGCCCGGCCTTGCTGCTGCCGAAAATTCCCGCACCCACCACGCCTAAAATAAAAGCGGGGCCGGAATTGTTGCAGAAGGCCAGCAGCCGCTCAGCCTCGGTTTTCGTGCACATCCCCTTTTCATAAAGATTAATGGCAGTTTTAGCGCCCACCGGGTACCCACCGATAAAGCCCAGGGCAAAGGCCGTGGCACAAGCACCGCTCACGTTAAACAGAGGGCGCATGATTCCCTCCAGCAGCCTGCCCAGATACCCCGCCAGCCCCAGTTCCACCACCAGTGCCGAAAGAACAAAGAAGGGAAACAAGGATGGAATTATGACGTTATAGCATAAGGCCAGCCCATCCCGCGCCGCCTGCATGGACTGCTGGGGGTAGAACATAAGCGCCAGGGTGGAGCCCAGCAGTCCAAGCCCCAGGAACAAGTCTCGTATCCACTGTTTGGAAAGCAACCTGGACATGGTTTCCCTCACCTCCGTCTTAGGAAGGCTATGCGAAAGCGGGTTGTCCGTATGACGGGGAACCCGAGCAGAAACCTGCCTTGTCATGACCCTGTTTCGGCGGTATAATAGGGCAACACCGCACAATTGCGTCCGCGGCGCTTTGCAAATCGTCCTTGCCGAATTGTGCGGTATTGCCCTAGAGCCTTTCTGAAAAGTCCATGCACCTGTTCTTTTGAGAAAAATTTCGCCATGACGCACCGTTTTCCCCTGAAATCCGCCCAGGATTCCTGTGGAAAAATGGCTTGCCTGGCACAATTTCTGTTCAAAATTCCGGACACAGCGACTTTTCAGAAACGCTCTAGAAAAAAAGGAGGGAATCATCATGCAGCACGAGATTACCCAAACCATTCCCCTGTTGAGCGAAAAGGGCGACCTGACCCAGTGCGGATGGGCCAGAAGCCTTTTGCCCATCTACGACCGGACGAAGGTCAAGGGCGGAGCCACCCGGCTCAAGGAGTGGGACTACTACCTTGTCATGGGGGACGGCTTTGCGCTTGCTCTGACCATTGCAGATAACTCCTACATGGGGCTGGACTCTATCTCCTTTTTGGACTTTAAAGAGGGCTGGCAGGTGACCAAAAGTCCCATGCGGGTCTTTCCCATGGGCAAAACCGGCCTGCCCGCCACCTCAGAGCGGGGGGACGTGGCCGTATCCGGCAATGGCTACGGCATTTTCTTCCGCAATAAGGAGGGCCGACGTATGCTGGCCGCCCACATGGATCGATTTCGGGATGGCCGAGCCATTGACATTCAGGTGGCCCTCACCGATGCTCCAAAGGAATCCATTGTCATTTGCACACCCTTTTCTAAGCCCGGGCATTTTTACTACAATCAGAAAATTAACTGCATGCGTGCCACCGGCACGGTAACTCTGGGTGAGACCGTTTACCGCTTTGACCCCGCCTGCTCCTTCGGCACTCTGGACTGGGGGCGGGGAGTTTGGACCTACCATAACACCTGGTATTGGGGCTCGGCCTCCGGTCTGGCGGAGGGGGTGCCTTTTGGCTTCAATATTGGATATGGCTTTGGCGATACGTCCGCAGCCAGCGAGGATGCCATCTTCTACGGCGGCAGACTGCACAAGCTCTCCCGTGTTGTTTGGCATATTCCCCGCAGGAACGGCAAGGATGATTTTATGTCCCCCTGGAACCTTACCAGCGATGACGGCCGCTTTGAAATGGACTTTTTCCCGGTGATGGACAGAGCTTCCCGCACCAGCGTTGGGGTCATTAAATCCGACCAGCACCAGGTTTTTGGCAAATTTACCGGTAAGGTCATTCTGGATGACGGCAGCACACTGCAAATCAAGGATCTCATGGGCTTTGCAGAAAAAGTAGAGAATAAGTGGTAACAAATAGGCCACGGAACCGTTTCGGTTCCGTGGCCTCAGGCTGGCGACAAAGTCGCCAGCCTGAGGCCGATTTCGACAAAATGCCGAAATCGGTCGCCTGCGGGCGGGT
>CAZDDZ010000085.1:0-11535 GCA_964504285.1 uncultured Pseudoflavonifractor sp. | reverse complement strand
ATTTGACGGAGAAGGTGCCTATGGATATAAGAGAATACAAATCTACCGACTGTGCTGAGATTGCAGAACTGTTTTACAATACAGTTCATGAGATTAATGCCAAAGATTACACGAAACAACAACTGGATGTTTGGGCAACGGGTAATGTAGATATGTCTGCTTGGGACAAATCTTTTTTAGAACACAATACGCTTGTTGCAGAAGAAAACAACATCATTGTGGGATTTGGCGATATGGATAATAGCGGCTATCTTGACAGGCTATTTGTTCACAAAAACTATCAAGGTAAAGGTATTGCCACAGCAATTACAACTGAACTTGAACGGCAATCTGAAATACAGGGTATTTCTATTTTTAGTACACATGCTTCTATTACTGCTAAGCCATTTTTTGAAAAGCATGGTTATCATGTTGTCAGTGAAAACAAAGTCATTCGCAATGGTGTGGAACTTGTAAACTTTATTATGGAAAAGCATCTCATAAAATGAGCATTTGACGCAGTACGAGCCACGGAACAAACCGTTCCGTGGCTCGTGTCATTTGTTTTTCGTCTGCGCCGTGCCTTATCTACCTGCTCCCGGGCGCTCGGCGCTTCTTTTTACAGCACTATTGGGCCGGTGGTCCACTCAAGGCCGCAGGGGCGGGGGATGGGGGTGCAGAGGGCGTAGAGGTCGGTGCAGCGCGCCTCCTGCTCAAACAATGTCAGGGCCGCCCCCTCCAGCCGCTTGGCGTGGGCGGGCTTGGTGATCACAGGCAGGGTGCAAGTCTTTTTCATCTGTCCCAGCAGCGCCTTTCCCCGCCCGTTCATGCCCAACACCTTGACATAGGGTACATGCTCCGGTCTGTCCGCCGCCGTCAGTCCTAAAAAGGCCCACAGCATCAGCCTCCGGATGCGGGCGTGGGCATACCGCTTGGTTTTGGCCGCATCGCAAAATTCCTCTATGGTCAGGGCTCCCGCCGCCGCCCGCACCAGCCGGACGGGCAGTCCCTCGGCCTCTCCCCCATCCGGCAGGGCGGCAAAGTCCGCGTCTGTCATGGCACGCAGGCGGGCAAGCACCGCCCGCTGACAGTGCAGCAAACCAGCAGGCGCATATCCCCGGTCTATGGCGCGGGCCAGCTCCTGCGCAGTTCCGCCCGGGAGGTATTCTTCTCCCGGCATCCCCTCCCGGAGCATGGCACGAATGGCCGAGGCCGAGGCGTATCCCTCCGACGGTTCGCCGTCGTGGGCCGCCCCCACCCGCCGCACTGTTACGGCTCCCATGTGCTCCGGCAGAGCGCGGAGATACTCCACCGCCAAATTATTGTTGGGGGCGGCAAGGCACCCTGCGGCAGGGCCAATCAGCCGCCTCACTGCCCGCTCCCGCGCGGCGGCAAAGGAAATCCCCTTTTCCAGTTCCTCTTTCAGGGCTCGCTGATAGTCTGGGGTGTCCAGGCAGCGGGCGGCAGAGCGCAAGTCCTCCAGCGCACCTGCCTCACTGCCGAAGGAGAGCGTATCCACCACACCCGTGGCGGACAGAAGCTCCACTGCGCCCCGTGCAAAGCGCTCCGCCGAGGAGACCGCCCAGACGGTGGGCAGCTCCAGCACCAGATCGGCCCCGCCCAGCAGAGCACAGCGAGCCCGGCTCCATTTGTCTAAAACGGCGCACTCGCCCCGCTGGACGAAATTTCCGCTCATGACGCAAACTACCGCCCCGCCCAGGGTTTTCTTAGTCTCTGCAAGCTGGTATTGATGCCCCAAATGGAAGGGGTTATATTCCGCCACAATGCCCGCTGTGCGCATTTCCTCACTTCCTGTCTAAAAAAAGGGTTGTCCTTTGCATGAAAAAGGGGTAAAATAACTCTTAATGGATTTTCCCTATTTTACTACACAACCGCCCACACCGCAAGCAGGGGCGGAAAAGGAGATTGAATATATGAAGGTATTGGTTATTAACGCAGGCAGCTCCTCTCTGAAGTATCAGCTCATGGACCCCGCCACCCGCGACGTGCTGGCCAAGGGCCTGTGCGAGCGCATCGGCATTGACGGCAGACTCACCCATAAGGTACCCGCCAAGGACGCAAAACATGAGTTTGACATTGCCATGCCCACCCACGCCGAGGCTATTCAGGCTGTCCTGAACGCCCTGACCGACAAGGAGCACGGCGTAATTGCCAGCATGAAGGAAATTGACGCGGTGGGTCACCGTGTGGTGCACGGCGGCGAGAAGTTTGCCGCCTCGGTGCTCATTGATGAGACTGTAATGTCCGCCCTGGCCGACTGCATCCCCCTGGCCCCTCTCCACAACCCCGCCAACATCACCGGCATTCAGGCCTGTGAGAAGGTCATGCCCGGCGTACCCATGGTGGCAGTGTTTGACACCTCCTTCCACCAGACCATGCCTCCCGTGGCTTACACCTACGCTCTGCCCTATGAGTATTACGAGAAGGACGCCGTCCGCCGCTATGGCTTCCACGGCACCTCCCACCGCTATGTCTCCGGCCGCGCCGCCGACATGCTGGGCAAGCCCGTCTCCCAGCTCAAGCTCATCTCCTGCCACCTGGGCAACGGCTCCTCCGTGGCTGCCATTGACGGCGGCAAGAGCGTTGACACCTCCATGGGCTTCACCCCCCTGGCCGGTCTCCCCATGGGCACCCGCTCCGGCGACATTGACGCCGGCATCATGGAGTACCTGATGGGCAAATATAACATGGACATTAAGGAAATGCTCAATGTCCTCAACAAGAAGTCCGGTGTGCTGGGTATCTCCGGCGTCTCCTCTGACTTCCGTGACCTGGAGGATGCCGCGGCTCAGGGCAACACCCGCGCTCAGCTGGCGCTGGACGCCTTCAATTACGGCGTGAAGAAGCTCATCGGCGCTTACGCCGCCGCCATGGGCGGGGTGGATGGCATCATCTTCACCGCCGGTGTTGGCGAAAACGGCCTGAGCACCCGCCGCGATATTGTCTCCGGTCTGGAGTTTATGGGCGTGAAGCTGGACGAGGAAGCCAACAAGATTCGCGGCAAGGAGGTCATTATCTCCACCGCCGACTCCAAGGTGAAGGTCATGGTCATTCCCACCGACGAGGAATTGATGATTGCCTCGGATACCGCCGCCATTGTAGGCAAAAAGTAAGCATTATATTTTTAAAGTGGCTGCCGAAATCGGTCGCCTGCGGGCGGGTTCCTGCACGCGAAAGCGGGGGCTCCGCCCCCCTTTCACACTATCCCCCCGCTCAAAACCCTCGGCCTTTTGACATCTAATTTCAAAATAGCAGTTTTTCGACAATTAAGTGGCTGCCGCAATATTGCGACAGCCACTTAATTGTAGATACGTGTACAACGCTATCCTAGATCCGAGCCCGCCCCTTGTGTCTCATTCATTTTTCTGATACACTATTCCCCGGTGATAACATGATACGAATTCAAAACCTTCCTCTGCCTGTGGGCGGTGGGTTGGAACAGCTGCAAAAGCGGGCGGCAAGGGCGCTTGGGATTTCCCCAAACGCCATTTTAGAGCTGTCCATCGCCCGGCAGTCTATCGACGCGCGGAAGAAAAACGACGTGCACTATGTCTGTGCCGTCAACGTGACCGCCCGGAATGAAGCCGCCCTGGTGAGCAAGGCCGCCAGCCCCAACGTGACCCTGCTGGAGCCGGCGCCTTACACCTTTCCTCCTGTTCGCCGTGTCTCTCAGCTTCCTCCCGTGGTGGTAGGCATGGGCCCGGCGGGATTGTTCTCCGCCCTTTATTTGGCCCGGAACGGTATCCCCTCCATTGTGCTGGAGCGGGGCTGCCCGGTGGAGGAACGGAGCACCGATGTGGAGCATTTTTGGGCCACCGGCAGCTTAAACCCCAACTCCAACGTACAATTTGGCGAGGGGGGCGCAGGCACCTTTTCCGACGGAAAGCTCACCACCGGCACCCACGACGGACGCATTACCACCGTACTGGAGTCTCTGGTGGAGGCGGGCGCACCCGGCGACATTCTCTACCAGCATAAGCCCCATGTAGGCACAGATGTGCTGCGAAACGTGGTGAAAAGCATCCGTCAGGAGCTGATTGCCCTGGGCTGTGAGGTGCGCTTTCAGCACCGGCTTATCGGGCTGGACATTCGCGGGGGCATTCTTCGGGGCTTAAGCGTTGATTCCCCTCAGGGTGTGTATGACCTTCCCTGTGACGCGCTGGTGCTCTCTCCCGGCCACTCGGCGCGGGATACCTTTCAAATGCTTTGGGATGCGGGAGTACCCATGGGGCAAAAGCCCTTTGCCATCGGTGTGCGGATTGAGCATTTGCAGGAGGCAGTATCCTCCGCTCAGTTTGGCCCCGCGTGGCAGCAGCTTCCTGCCGCCGACTACAAGCTGGCCTGCCATCTGCCCGATGGGCGAAGTGCCTTCAGTTTCTGCGTCTGTCCCGGCGGGCAGGTAGTCGCCGCCGCCTCGGAGGCGGGGCGGCTGGTTACTAATGGAATGAGTAACCGTGCCCGGGACGGCAAGCTTATTAACGGCGGCTTTTTGGTGGGGGTCTCCCCCGCCGACTTTGGAAATGAGCATCCCTTGGCGGGGGTGCGCTTTCAGGAAACTTGGGAGGAAGCCGCCTTTCGCCTGGGTGGCGGCGGTTTTCACGCCCCAGCACAGATGGTGGGCGACTTCTTAACCGGTGCGCCCTCTAAAGCCTTAGGCTCTATAACCCCCACCTACCGTCCCGGGGTAACCCCTGCCGACCTCTCCCACGCGCTCCCCGGCTTTGTAACCGATACCCTCCGCGCCGCCCTCCCCCTCTTTGACCGCAAGCTCCGTGGCTTCGCCGCGCCAAATGCGGTGATGACCGGCGTGGAGACCCGCTCCTCCTCCCCGGTGCGTATCCTTCGTGGGGACAATCTCCAGTCTCCCATTGGCGGGCTCTACCCCTGCGGCGAGGGTGCGG
Organism: uncultured Pseudoflavonifractor sp.; assembly: GCA_964504285.1. Lineage (GTDB taxonomy): Bacteria > Bacillota > Clostridia > Oscillospirales > Oscillospiraceae > Pseudoflavonifractor. Next base: position 6,634 of record CAZDDZ010000085.1, on the reverse strand, counting down.
GATATGCAGGCGGCATTATGTCTGCCGCCGTAGACGGAATTAAGGTTGCCGAGGCCATTGCCTCCCCTCTGTAAAAGAAAAACCCCTTGCATAAAAATCCCCGTCTTGCCAAATGATATGGCCAGACGGGGATTTTTTCCTGCACTCTACACAAATGGGTCAAAATGTGATAGGGTTTTGTCGTATCATGACGAAAAGAGAGGGCAACAAATGGCAAGAAAAGCAGTAGAGCGCGGTATTTCCTTTGATGACAGGCGAGGTCTTTACTATGCTTACATGGATTACGGACGGGACGAGACGGGCGCGCGGGTAAAGAAGTATCAGACCTTTGATACCCTCCCCGCCGCACGGCGGGCTCTCCGTGATTTTCAGGTTGAACTGGATCGGCACGCCCAAATTACCCCCAGAACCATTACCCTGGATCAATGGCTGGATTACTGGCTGGAGCAGGTAATCATTCCAAACAGAGCCGAAACTACTATCTACGGATACCGTAAAATCATTGAAAATCACATCTCCGACGCACTTGGCGACATTCCCATTCAAAAGCTCTCCCCTCAGCACTTGCAGCAGTATTACACCATGCTCATGAAGGACAAGGGGCTGGCCCCCAATTCCGTGCGGCGGCACCACGATCTGCTCTCGGCAGCGCTCCACATGGCGCTGCGACAGGATATGATTCTTCGCTGCCCCACCGAACGGGTTGAGCCGCCCCGAGTAGTGCCCCGGGAAGCCAGCTTTTACAGTCCTGCCGATCTCAAGCGGCTCTACACCCTGGTAGACGGCCACTGGCTGGAGCTCATTGTCAAGCTGGCAGGCAATCTGGGGCTGCGGCGGGAGGAAATTTGCGGCCTGCGCTGGGTTAATGTGGACTTAGACCGCCGCAAGCTGCACATTTGCGAAGCCCGCACCACCGCCGGGGCCAATATCATCCAAAAGGAGACCAAAAACCGCTCCTCCAACCGCATCCTTTACCTTTCCGACGAGCTGTGCCGCCTGCTCAGGCGGGAACGCGTCCGGCAGGCGGAGCGGCGGCTTGCGCTTGGGGCCAGCTGGGTAGATTCCGGACTGGTGGCGGTAGACCGCTATGGCCGCGGGCTCTCCCCCAACGCCGTGAGTCTGGCCTTTACCCGGCTCATCCGCAGAAGCGACTTGCCCCCTCTCACACTTCACGGCCTGCGCCATACCTTTGCCACAGTTGCCTCCGCGCAGGGGGCCCCCCTTTTTGAAATCGGCAAGGCACTGGGCCACTCCACCCCATCCACCACCGGGCGTATTTACACCCATCTTCTGGACCAGACCCATGAGGCCACCCTGGCAAAAGTGGCAAGCGCATTGGTCTAATATCGATAAAAACAGCCCCGGAGCGCAATAGGCTCCGGGGCTATTTTCTACCCAAAATTAGCGCTGGGTAAGCGGCTTATATTCCTCGCGGCCACCTACGTACTGGTAGGCGGGGCGGATGATTTTGCCCATGTTGATAAGCTCCTCTATCCGGTGGGCGCTCCAACCGGCCACACGGGCGATAGCGAAGATGGGGGTATACAGCTCCAGTGGCAGGTCCAGCATATGGTAGACAAAGCCGGAGTAGAAATCTACGTTTGCCGACACACCCTTGTACATCTTTCGCTCACCCGAAATCAGCTCCGGCCCCAGCCGCTCTACCATGGAGTAGAGGCGGTATTCCTCGGTGCGGCCCTTCTCCTTGGAAAGCTTTTCTACAAAGGAGCGCAGCACGTTGGCACGGGGGTCAGAGAGGGAGTAAACCGCATGGCCCATACCGTAAATCAGGCCGCTCTTGTCAAAGCCCTTCTTGTCCAAAAGCCCTTGCAGGTAGGCTTTGACCTCCTCCTCGTCCTCCCAGTCGCGCACCTTTTCCTTTAGATCCTCAAACATACGCACAACCTTGATATTCGCGCCGCCGTGCTTGGGCCCCTTGAGGGAGGCCAGTGCGGCCGCCATGCAGGAGTAGGTATCGGTGCCCGAGGAGGTAACTACATGGGTGGTAAAGGTGGAGTTGTTGCCGCCGCCGTGCTCGGCGTGGAGCATGAGACAGACATCCAGCACATGAGCCTCCCAGAATGTATACTGGGAGTCAGGACGCAAAAGGCTCAAAATATTCTCCGCTGCGGACAACTCAGGCTTGGGCGCGTGAATATAAAGGCTATTGCCTTCCCGATAATGATATGCCTGATAGCCATACACAGACAGCAGGGGAAACAGGGCGACCATCTGCAGGCACTGGCGCACCACGTTGGGAAGGCTGGTATCGTCGGCGGTGTCATCATAGGCAGCCAAGCTGAGCACACTGCGCGCCAGGGAGTTCATAATGTCCTCACCGGGCGCCTTCAAAATAACATCCCTTACAAAATTGGTGGGCAGGCTGCGGTAAGATGCCAGCAGGGTGCGAAATTGAGCCAGCTGGCTTTCGCTGGGCAGGGTACCGAACATGAGAAGGTATACCGTCTCCTCAAAGGCAAAACGCTTCTCCTTAAGCGCGCCCGCCACCAGCTCCTCCACGTTATAGCCCCGGTAATAAAGCTCACCCTCACAGGGCACAGCCTCGCCGTTTACCTGCTTTTTGGCCACTATATCGGAAATTTCGGTGAGACCGGCCACCACACCCTTGCCGTTTAAGTCGCGGAGGCCCCGTTTTACATCATACTTTATGTAGTCATTCGGATCAATGCTGCTGTTTTGCAGTGTCAGCTCCGCCAGCGTGCGCACCTCCGGCGTAATCGCATTATAATTAGGATTACCTGCCATTTTACTTTGCCTCCTTTTCCCACGTCCGGCATTCCTCTACACCTGTGCTTGCAGAGAAGCGCCAGATACACATAGCGGGGTTACCGCCCGCCCTTCTTCACTGCGTTTTTATATGGCATTACCGGCAATGCTTCACAAAGCAAAGGAGCCGGATGTGCTAAAAACCGATACAATGATTGTTTTTATCATTGTACCACAAATTTGTTACTATTTTATGAACCGTACCCCTCTGCTTGTAAATTTCCCATTTATTACAAAAAGCGAGCCTGTCTATACGGACAGGCTCGCTGATTTTTAAAATAGATCCTTGCGCTTAAGGAGAATAGCCACCGCGCCGATAATAACCACGCAGATGACCAGGGGCACCCACCAGAACTGGGCCAGCGGGAGACCGGACACGTTCATGCCATAAAAGCTAAACACGATATTCGGCACAGTGAGCAGAATGGTGATGGAGGTGAGTACCTTCATAATCACGTTAAGGTTATTGGAAATAACGCTGGCAAAGGCGTCCATCATGCCGGAAATAATGGAGGAGTAAATATTAGCCATCTCAATGGCCTGGCGTACCTCGATAAGCACGTCCTCCAGCAGATCGTGATCCTCTTCGTAGAGGGTGATGATACGGCCGCGGAGAATCTTCTCCAGCGTGACCTCATTGGCCTTAAGGGAGGTGCTGAAATAGACCAGCGACTTTTCCAAATCCAGAAGCTGAATCAGCTCCTTATTGCGCTGGGACTTATAGAGCTGGCGCTCCATATAGCTGTAAATTTTATCAATCTGCTTGAGGTACTGAAGAAAGCGCTTAGCCACTTGAAGGAGCATATAGAGAATAAAGCTGGTACGCTTCTGTGTCTCTGCAAACTTTACCAGACCATCCTGAAAATCCTTAATAATAGAGGATTCTTTCAGGCAGACGGTAATAATATGCTTTTCGGTAACAATAATGCCCAAGGGGAGCGTGGAGTAAACCACCGCGTCGGTCTTTTCCACCGCGGGCACGTCAATGATGATCATGGTCTGGCCTTCCTCGGTGTCAATACGTGAGGTTTCCTCCTCGTCCAGGGCAGCCCGCAGGAAGGATGGCTCCACATTTAGCGTGGCGGCCACGGTGTTCAGTTCATCCTCGCTGGGATAGGTGAGGTTGACCCAGCAGCCGTCCTGAATGGAGTCCAGCTTGGTCATTTTCCCTCCGATGGTCTTGTGAATGGTTAACATAAAAATCACGCCTTTCGCGGCGCGGTTAACCTGCAAATGGGCCTGGTTCCCCCTTCGCAAGCCGCGCCTTGTCTATGTATAAACTTCGGTTACCCGGGTCACTGCTCACGAAGGTCTCACTCCTTTATCTGCACTTTTACAAGGTGCCCGTATCTTGTTTATTATATGCCCGAAACAAGGGAAAAGCAAGCGAAAAAGATGGTTATTTGCTTATTGGTGAAAACCGCAAAAGCATAAGGGCACTCATTGGGCTGCTATTGTAATGTGTACTGAATAAAGCCAAAATCCTTGAACACTAAAGTTTTCAGGGCTCAGTGACTTTGTTCAAGTGCCAGGTTCTAAACCTTTAGCAGAAAATAAAGCCCGCCGGAACCTATCCGGCGGGCTTTGCTTTTCATTTTATGGCCCCACGCCTAAGGTGACCTGGCGTACCTCCGGCGTAAGCGGGGCAAAGGAGTAGCCCGCCCGTTGATAGCTCTCTATCACGTTTGGCAGCGCCTCAACGGCGCTTTCGCTGTCCCTCAACCGGATTACCAGCCGGCGGAGGTGGTCTATCCCCGCCTTGGCTTGCTGCTCAACCTGATCCGCGGCGGTAGCCGTCACGTTCCAGTCAAAGTAAACAAAGCCGCGGCGTGTCATTTCATCAATCAGCGCCTGATATACGCCGCCGTTATAACCATTCACGCTGCCGCCGGGAAACCGAAATACCTGGGGATACTTTCCGGTGGCCGCATAAATAAGCTCATAGCATTTGGAGAAGTCCTCCAGGTAATTTTCCACCGAGGCGTAAATCTGTTTATAGTTGCCGGAGTAGGTATAAACGCCTAATGTATGCCCAGCGGTCTCAATGTTACGCAGGGTTTCTTCGGCATTGTCCCCGCCGCTGATAAAAAAAGTAGCCTTAACATTGTAGCGCTCCAGCGTCTCTAAAATGCGTGCTGTGTTTGCCGAGGGCACTCCCTCAAAGGTGAGGTAGACCGTTCTGTCTTCGTCTATTGTGCCCTGCTCTGCCGGTGCGGCATAGAGCTGCGGATACAGGGATTCCGTGTTTGGACCTTCTGGGGCGGCGGGGACGTTCATCTCCACCACCTTTTGGGGTACACTTTCCCCCTCGTTAGCCGAGGCACGCAGGCCGGTCCCCGTCAGCTCCGGCTGATTAAGTCCCAGCTGCACCCGGTAATTGTGGTTTTCCATTCCCAGGAGGAAACACCATGTCACCAGTCCCACAAGTACCGCCGCCAGCGTGACCAATATTAAATGTTTAAAAAAACGTACGCTACCAAAATACATATCCACGGTTTTCCTTTCTAATCGGGGTATCCGTAAATCACCGGTGCTACCTCGGCAGTCAGTGGGGCAAATGTAAAGCCCGCGTCACGGTAGCCTTCAATAATAGCGGGCAGCGCCTCTACCGTGGTGGATTTCCGTGCACTGTCATGCATAAGCACCACCGCCCGGCGAAGAGAGTCCACCCGGCTCAAGGCGTTGTCCACTAGCTTTTCCACCTTTACCAGGCCGGTCTCGGCTGCGTCGCCGCTATCCACATTCCAGTCAAAGTAAACAAAGCCGCGGCGCACCACCTCCGACAAAATATTTTGATAGTTTACACCATAGAATCCGTTGATGCTCCCACCCGGAAAACGACTAATGACGGGGTATGTTCCGGTAACCTCAAAAATTAGGTTATAAACGCGGTTATAATCCTCTAAAAAAGCATCCACCGAGGCGTATATCTTCTCATAGTTGTGAGAGTAGCTATGTATGCCCAAGGTATGACCTGCCGCAACAATATCCCTCATCCACTGCTGTGATTGCTCATCAGCGGTACCCACCACGAAAAAGGTTGCCTTTACGTTGTATCGCTCCAAAATTTCCAGTATTTTGGGTGTCTGGACAGAGGGTCCGTCATCAAAGGTAAGGTAGACCGTCTTGTCCTCATCCACCGTGTTTCGCTGAGCAGCCGGAGCGTAGAGGTCGGGGTAGAGCTCAGTCCAGCTCGGCGTCTCGGACAGCGTGGGCTGCACTTCTCCTTCCACCCCGGAATCGGGTGTATTAACCGGGTCAGTTGGGGCTTGTACCGCGGGGAGGATAACGCCGGGCGGTGCCTCCAGCGCTGCCGCCTCTGCTTGCAGGGATGCATTATTCAACAAGAAAAACAAGCTAAGAACGGTGGGAGCCGCAAATATCAGCATGATTCCCAACAATATGAGATGTTTAAAAAAGCGTACACTGCCAAAATACATTGCTCATTCTCCCGTCCTATTTTTGTTTATATTTTACTTGGTTTTGACTCAAAACGTCACATTTAAATCATTCGTGTGCTTTTAAAAAGTAGATAGCTGCACAGAAACACAAACTTTTGCCGAGTAAAGCAATTCTTCGCAGACATACTGATGTATGGCAAAGAAACTCGGAGCTGGCGGGGGAAAAAATGCAAGCTTATGGACGTTTTGATCCTTTGCAGAAATACACTCAAATCTTTCTAAACCGTCGGGGTAATAAACCTCTCTCCACAGCGCCAATGACTCAATGTAAATATAGCACAGCCAGGCGGATCAAAACCGCATTCTGCACAAAAGGGCGGTAAATCTGCACGAACGAATACATTTTTGTAATAAAATGTATTTTTTGCTTTTTATTACTAAATTAT
>CAZDDZ010000084.1:0-11709 GCA_964504285.1 uncultured Pseudoflavonifractor sp. | reverse complement strand
GGCGCTCCCCCTCATCATGACGATTGATAAGAGCTTTTCAAGGTTTTACTGGTCGTTTCCACCGTTCTTGGCGGCCTTGCGCGCAGCCAGCTCCACCATAATTTCAGCGTGGCGCTTCTCAGTCAGCGTATAGAAAAGCATGGGAACAATGGCAAGAATCACGACACCGGCGCTGCCCAGAGTGTACACAAAGTGGAAGGAGTTCAGCACACTCGCCGCCTGCACGGCCTCCTGAGGAACAAATCCGGTAAGGCCGATGACAGATGCGACAACAATACCGGCAACCGCCATGACACACTTGGTGACAAAGCAGCGTGTAGAGGTAATCATGGCTTCATTGCGTTGCCCGGTTCTCCACTCGCCGTACTCAATGGTGTCCATCATCATGGCATTGACACAAACGATAATTGCACCCACAGATGTTGTCGAGACAGCGGCAGTGGCGAAGAGCACGATAACATTTGTCCAGCCTGAGAAATAGAGTACGGTGCTGGACAGCGCCATAAGGATTGCCGCGATAAACATACAGTTCTTTTTGCCGATACGAGAGGCGGCAAAGGTAAACAGCAATGCACCGATTACCATGCCAATTAGATTAATAAGACCCAAAACCGTCATATAGGCCATGTTGCCCCAGTTGTACACGCAATAATAATAATTGAGGTAACCCTTAAGTACCATGGCCAGCAGGGCGAAGATATTAGAGATTTGAACCAAAAGCAGGGGCTTATTTTGAAAAATGTTTTTAAGAGCCAGTCTGAGACTAAATTTCTCGTTATCATCGGGTACTACGTGCTCTCGCACCATCTTGAAGGAGGTCAGGTACATAATCGCGCCAAAAATGGCGACGCCAATAGCCACATAGAAATAGGACGTCCACTTAAATTCGCCCAAGGACATTAGTATGATAGGCATAGCCAAGCCTACAATACCGGCGATGGCGTTGGACGCAGTGGTGGTAAAGCCGACAATTTCGCCGCGTTCCTTTGTGTTACTGGTCATAGCGGCGGGCAGACTCCAAAACGGAATATCTACCGAGGTGAATACGATGCTTCCGGTGACGATGTACATGAAGCCTGCGAAGATGCAAAGACCGGTTACCCCGATGTCAGGTTTAAAAAAGGATAGCGCGACACAGATTGCCATAAGAGGGCCGGAGCGGAGCAGCCATGGACGAAAGCGCCCCCACTTGCTTCTGGTGCGGTCTGCGATAACACCCATGGAAATGTCGGTAAAGGCGTCAAAAATTCGGGCGCCGCCAAAAAGGAATGCAAGGAAGAGAGCAGGCAACTGCAAAATATCTGTCAGGAACGGTGTGGTCCAACTGGACCACAGGGTATACATAGAGTCATGTCCGAGTACGCCGACAGCATGGCCAAGCATTTCTTTTTTGGTACATTGTCTTGGTTCTTCTACCGCTACTTCTTTTACAACTTCTGACATAAGGGTTCCTCCTTAAAATTTTTCTCTCCTAACACCCAGGTCAATACCTGTAACGCACTTAATGGTACTTGGGCAGCCAGTCGCCATGAGCCTCAATAAGGTCATCCACCATGGCACGAGTTTCGTCAATGGTGAGTTCGCTGCCGGCGCGGGGATCCAACAGCGCTGCCTGGTAAATAAGGTCCTTTTTCCCCGTAAGAGCTGCGTCTACGGTAAGCTGGTGCACACAAATCTGGCGCAAATTTAATGCGGCCAACTGGTGAGGCAGCGCACCAATGTGGCAGGGCTGAATACCGCCCCCATTGGCAAGGCAGGTGACCTCTACACAGCAATCGGAAGGCAGGTTGTCAATAAGGCCGGTATTGAGCACGTTACCGCCGAAGGAGTAAGGTTTGCCTGTCTCCAGGGCTTCAATGATGCCGGAGGCGTACTCGTGACTCTTAGTGTGCGTCAACTGCTTGTTGTGAACCAGCTCCTCCGCCTGCTTTTCCCACTCCTCAATCTGAATAATACAGCGGCGTGGGTACTCATCCAGAGGGATGTTAAACTTCTTAATCAGCTCGGGGTGCGCCTTCTTGATGAAGTACGGGTAATACTCTGCGCTGTGCTCACTGGACTCGGTAATGTAGTAACCAAACTGCTTCATCATTTCAAAGCGAACCATGTCGTCATGGTTCTGGGGGGTGAACTCGCCGGGGACAAAGGGAATTTGAGGATAATGGGCGCGGTACTCCTTAAAGGGATCAAAAATAGGACCCTCGATGGCATGCTTTTTAATGGTGGGATAGTAATCTTCGCCGTTGCGGGTAATTTCCAGCAGCCATGCCATGTGGTTGATACCAGCAATTTTGTAGTTTAGGCCGTCCTGGGGCAGACCCAGCCGCCCAAGGAGCATCGGAACACATTCTTGATGGGAGTGGCACAGCCCAACCGTTTTAATGGGCGTTGCCTTCAGCATAGCCAGTGTCAGCATGGACATGGGGTTCGTATAGTTAATAAACAGTGCATCAGGGCATACCTTTTCCATGTCTTTGGCAAAGTCCAGCATGACAGGAATGGTACGCAGGGCGCGAAACATACCGCCAATGCCATTGGTGTCCCCTATGGTCTGACGAAAGCCATACTTTTTGGGAATCTCAAAGTCGGTGATGGTGCAGGGGTCGTATCCCCCCACCTGGATGGCGTTACAGACATACTTGGCTCCCCGCAGAGCGTCCAGCCGATCGGTGTACTTGACAATCTTTGCCTTGCCGCTATTGGAGTTGGCATTGATGTTAGAAAGCATCTGAAAGGACTCCTCCAGTCGCTTTGCATTAATGTCATACAGTGCGTACTCATACTCGCGCAGACAGTCCGTCTGCAAGCAGTCACCCAGCACATTCTTTGCAAACACACTGCTCCCTGCACCCAAGAATGTGATTTTATCCATATTACTACCTCCAGTATTTTGCTCCCTTAATTTGCGTAGGCCAGATAGTCGATGTCAATAACGGGGGTATTGCAAATAATGCGGATGGTATGTGTCCCGGCAGACAACCCGGTTCTTTCAAACAGAAGCAGCCCGGAAGCCGCAGTTCCGTTGACATTGACCGTCTCCACAAGCGCACCATCTAAATAGACAGAAGCCGAACCGAAATTCGTGTCGTGCTGGCCATACCACCGTACCGCCGTGCCCTGGAAGGTCATCTCGGCATAGGCGTTGGCGGCAGCAGTGTACTTTGCGTTTCCGTTATCAAATGCTTGGTTGTGGTCTTCTGTCCATACGCCGCTATAAGTAATAAGATTAGATAGGGCGTCTACCTTTGTAAAAGTTTGCTCAGGGGTAGCCACGCGGTAGGCAAACCGGTCAATATCAATGGTCTGTGTTTTACGCACTACTTTAATGGTATGCTCTGTATTGGAAAGATTTAGAGCTTCAAAGAGAATCTTTCCTACCGTCGGGCTTCCGTTAACATTAACTGTCTTTACAAAAGACCCATCCAGATAGACATCGGCAGTACCAAAATTGGTGTCATTCTGTCCATACCAGCGGACGGCAGTACCTGTAAATGTGAACTCCACTGAGGCATTTACGGCATTAGTATAGCGAGCGGTTCCCTCATAAAAGGCAGAGTTGCTATCGTTATTCCACGTTCCGACATAGGTTAGGGCCGGGTCTCGGTCATCCACCGATTGGAAGCCGGCATCCGGATCTGCCGGCTCTGGATCAGGTGTGGTAATTTCCACTGCCTTTACCAGCAGATAACTGGAAAACTGATTGGTAAACACTGCATTGTTGCCCATCAAATTAGTTGCCACCACACGGTCATTAACGTAATCAACAATCCGGTACATTTTCGCGGGGTCCAGCCCCTTGAGCTGAATTTCGGGATAACCGGTAGGGCTGTACTTACTGCCGTCTCTATAAAACGCATAGTGCATGACCCCGTCCTTCTCTACAACATAGGTTTCATATGGATCAAAACCGTAGCTGTAAAGGTCGCCGATGAATCGTCCCTTGTGCAGCTGCACCGTGTTCGCAATTCCAAGCCAACGCACATACTCGGACCAATTAGCACCTGTAAACGCACGCTTTTCGATCATAACCGAACCGGTACCGACCGTCGTGGGATACCAGACGCTGTTGTGATCCGTAGTCACAGGGAAGTAATCACCCATCAAAGCCTTATACGCCTTTGCGCGGGTTCTGGTCTGATCCAAGGACGTGGGATCCGCCGTAGCCACCTGGGTCACATACGGCAGACTGTAGTAGTCCTCTGGATTGCCGCAGTTACAGAGCAGGTTAAAGCTCGCCGGATCGTTAGCGACCATGGCTTCTCTTGCCACACGATAAATTTCAGCTTGCTTTTCGGTAGACTCCTCGGGGTATGCGTGATTATGGGAGGCATCATAGCATTTCGGCATACTCCACACGAAGTCGCCCTTAAACCCGTCAAACCCCCACTCGTTCATCGCTCTATTGATAAATGAAGTTGTGGTCGCAAGCGCGCCCGCTGTCGTTGGGCAGAGCGCGTAACCGGTTTCGTAAAAGAAGTTGCCGGACTGACCTGCTCCGTCCAGTTTTCCTGTGCTTCCATCCTGGTTTTTTACAAAATACTCGGGATGCTGCTGATAAAGTCTGCTGTTGCCCTGACCGCCATCACAGGGTCTCCACCACAGGAGCGCGGTCATTCCGTGTGCATGAATGGCGTCTGTCAGCCGAATTATGTCAGCGGCTCCATTTGGAAACTTGCTGGGATTTAAAGCCCAGTCACCGGCATGGTCATACCAGCCGTCATCCAGTGTAATTTGCTTCACTCCGGCAGCCTGGAGCCGATCTAACTCACCGATAATTAGATCAACCGTCCAATTAAACTCCCATCCCCAGCTCTCCCACCGCAAGTCATAGCTTTGTGCTGAGACTGCGGCAACATCAATCATGTTGACGCCCAAATGGGTCATGCTCTCTGAGTAGCCTCGTAGCCCTACGTAATAGTCGCCCCGGTGAACATTGATAAAGCTCTGTCCGGCAATTACCGCAGCACCTGGACTAATTGTTTTTCCCGGCCACTTAATGGAGACATTGACGGAATTGGCTGTCTCCTGTACGGGTGTACGAACCTCTCTGCGTGTGGCCGAAGCGTCACCAACGGTAATACCACCGCCTGCTGTGTAGATATCCGAAATCGGTATACCTGCGCATTTGTAATCCTGAATGTTCTCACGAGTAAATGTTTGAGAATCCGTAAGGTCTATTTTCCGAAGTGTATCTCCCGTATGCGTGGGCCCTTCGCCGCCGCCGTTATAGCTCCAGATCACATTGCCCGGATTGGAAAGCGCAAATGCATTGTCCACGAACCAAGTCGGAGTTACAGCGATGCTGCCGCCCTGATAGGACGTTGCGGTATAGATGGCGCCCTCCACGGTCGCAGAGGTCTCCATGATGTACGTCCGGGTTAAGCCGGTACTCGCGCTCTGGGAGGTGATGGTCATTCGCTCACCGCTGCCCATGACGCCGGTAATGTTGCTCTGCACCACGCAGGCGCTATCGATGAAGTCCTGGACCGGCTGTCCGTTCACGATGGGATAGCCCTGATTTGCGGGCTTGCTCATCTGAATCGCATTGGTACCCTCTGTGCGGTACAGGGTAATCTGGTGGGTGGTCTCGTTGTAGACTACCTTAACGCTGTTGCCGGAAATCGATTTTTCGCTCTCTGCGCTTGCCGCAAATGAAGCCACCGGGAGCATTTGCAGGCAGAGCATCATACTGATTGCCATTGCCATCAATTTTTTAATACGCATTTTTTCTCCTCCTTGTATATTCACGAATACCTGTTGCGATATACATTTTCCTCGGTTACAAGGTACAATACGTCTCCGCCACTGAAAAACAGCGATTCAGTGCATTATCATACTCGCCGTAAGGTAAGGCAAACAACGCGGCATGAGGCGCGGCCATGCGTCAAAAAAACGCGTTGTACTTTGTCAACCGGGGGTAGAAGCTTGCCAGGAGAATCGTTGATGAGAGCGGGCATACTCTGCAGTAAAAACGGCTGCCGTAATAACTCCTTTCTAATGTCGTTTACTACTCATCCTGATACCAAGCGGTTAACCTCCGCTTGTATAGACGAAGTAATCCACATCAATAACCGGCGTCTCACAGACGATGCGGATTGTATGTGTACCGGCTGTCAATCCCATCCTTTCAAACAGGAGCTGACCGGCAGCCATGGGGCCGTTCACGTTGACCGTCCCGGAGAGCACACCGTCCAGATATACCTTGGCTGTACCAAAGTTGGTGTCTTTCTGCCCGTACCAGCGAACGGCGGTACCTATAAAGGTAAGCTCTACCGCCGCACCGACACTGTTGGTATAGCGGGCGGTCCCCCCGTGAAACGCGGAGTTGCTGTCATTGCTCCAAGCCCCTGTGTAGGTAAGCGCGGCATCCCGGTCGTTTACAAGCACCTCGGCAGGTTGGGGGGTATCTCCAACGTACTCATACACATTGATTTCCGCAGCAGTGCCAAACCCGCCCTGCGCCGCCAAAACCTTCAGCTCCAGCGCGGTGGCCGCCACAGGGTCAAAAACAAGCGTTTTATTGGTGCTGTCCATAACCCAGTTGCCGGAGGTAATCAGCGTCTTTGCTCCATTCGTCTGAACGGCATACAGTTCATACGCCGTAACGGTGCCGTTGTTGCCGGTCTGACGGGGTGTATATACATACTTGTTTACGTTCCGGGTCTGCCCAAAGGATACCGTCAAGCTCTGGGGCAGTAAATCCTGGGGATTATATTTGGTGTGCCAAATAGTCGTCAGATTGCCGTCCAGTACATTAGCGGCGGGGCCCTCGCTGCCGGTGGCGGCGTGCTGGCTGGTGGCCGTGGCCGTCATGGTGGACTGGGAAATCAAGCGGGAGGAATTAGGTGTCACGGTAAAGTTCAGGGTAGCGGTAAGTCCTTCGCGAGTTGCCGCTGTAATGTTTGCTGTTCCGACGCTTACGGCGGTGACGTTGCCAAATTCATCTACCGCAGCCACTTCGGGGTTGTCGGAAGTGTACTTTACAACTTGATCGGAGGTATTGGCTGGCACAAAGGCGAGCTGGAGCTTTGCCTTCTCCCCAGCGGGGATGACCCCGCTCTGAACACTGGAAGTCATGCTCAGGCTTTCACCCGCCACCAGTGCCGGCACAATATAGGTGGGGTCCTCCAGCAAAATACGCATCATATTAACGTAGCTATTTTCCGCGTAACCGATGCGCCAGATGCGGCTGTCCCTGTCCTTGGCCTGGATGGTCAGGTTTCCCTCGGCATCGGGAATCATCTTATTTGTTGTGTTCTTTTGCAGTGCGCTGTACCAAGCCCGTACTATACCGGTTCCGGTTGCCGCACCCGGCTCATAGTAGAAGGACGAGCGGTAAATTTGGAAATCATCCCAATTGCCGTCCGTGCCGGGGGAGAGCAGCGGGAGTGTGCCTACTTGCTGCCAATTCACACCATCCTTTGACTTAGTCAAATGGAGCACAGAGCCATCCGGATTAGAGCCGGAGAAGCATTGGGAGGCAGCCAAGAATTCCTTTAGCTCCCCGATGTACTGCACATCTTGATGCCACGGCGCAAGCTGGCGATTGCTTTTATCCTTGCCTAGGAAGTTGTTGACCCTAACAGGATCACCCCAAGTGATGCCGTCTTTTGAGTACCACATTCTCACATAGTTGTTCTGGCCATTGTTGTAACCTACATCACCCGTATTGTTGGCCCACATAACAAAAATGTCACGGTAGCTGTCATACACGAAAGTCGGGGAAAGCATATCATATCGCGCAGCAGAGCGAATCACAGAAATAAAGTCCGTTGCACCGGACACCACCTGACGCTCTTGGGCAGTTGTAGGCGCCGTCCAAACTCTTGTTGTACTGTTATAAGTAACGGGAACCCCCCAATGGATACCATCGTAGGAGATGCGTACCCGCACCTCAGCCCCCACGCCGCCCGCTTGGTCGTCTGCCCAGTTCCAATAGGCCATCATAGCGTTCATCTTGGGATTGTAGATCATGTCAGCATCGCAATTATGGTATCTGGTATTGGGCGGCTGCACTTCAATGGGATTGGTAAGTCCGGTAGGTTCCACCCAATGCACACCATCCGTCGAGGCAACGATAGAGGGATTTTCGTAAATGGAAAGGCCCGAGACATTGGGCGTATAAACCGCCCAGTAGCGATAGCCATTCCAAGGCTCATCCATGACCACCACATCGGGGTGCGTCACCTGATTGTCGGCATAGTGGCTGTCACTGTAATATGCCGGAAATTCCTGATAGCCGGTGGCTTTTATCAATGCCGAGTTGGAATCGGTAACCGCTTGGGATGCCATGGGGAGCAATTGCAGGCAGAGCATTGCGCTAAGTGCTGTTGCAATCCATTTATTCCTATGCATTTTCATATCCTCCTCCATTTTGTCACTATCAGAAAACGCCCCCGCTTTAAGAGCTGTTTTTGCACGATACATCTGTGCACCGAGAAGATTAAAGCTTAATGTACGCCGACAGTCCCTTAGGTTGATCCGGGTTACCGCCCAGAGCCACGGACTTTAAAAGAGACAGCATCTGCGCCAGGTAGACTACGGGAATGCCCCAAGCGGCAAAGTTTTCAACCCCGCTTACCTGAATGTGAGCGGCGGCACCATAGGGGTTGCCCTCCTGACAGGACACGGTAATCACCGGGCCGCCGCGGCTGATTACATCTTTGGCCATCGCCCCTTGAAGCTCCTCTTCCCCGGGCTGTACGACTACCAGAGTCAGCGTGTCCTGGTCACTGATGACCACAGGGCCGTGGCGGTAATCCAGCAGGTGAAAGTACCGCCCGCACAGCATACAAATCTCGGTAAAGGCCAGGGCGCCCTCCTCAGCAATGCCGCAGATGGGTCCGTCCGCCAGTACCACCACGTTGTTCCACTGGGCCGCCGCCAGTTTCTCCAGCGTCGGGCGGGTCTCTGCCTGAAAGTCCGTGCTTAAGGCAGTGGCCGTGTGTACCGACTCTGCCAGCGAAGAATCCCCGGCATAAGCCGCCGCCAGCAGCAGGGTGGCCGCGTAGAGATTGGTAACGGTGCGGGTCTGGCAAACGCTCTTGTCGTAGCACCAGTTCATCACGAGATCCAAATCACACAGTGGGGAAACGTCGTTGTCCTTTTCCATAGAAAGGGAGATAATGGGACAGCCGTGGGTATCCTTGATGTGCTTTACCGCGCGGACAATCTCGCTGGTGCGCCCGGAGCGTGAGAGGGTAACCACGATGCTGCCCCGCACCGCTTCTTCCCAGAAGTCCGAGTTCACGATGTAATCTCCGGCAGGGATGGCACAGGCTGCCGTGTTGGGCAGAGCCTGGAAAAGTGTCGCCGCGCCCTTACTCAGCATGTAGCTGGAGCCACAGCCGAAGAACACAAATTTCCGCTGGGTATGGGCAGAGAAGAATGCGCTCAGCGCGCCCTTTTCCTCCTCAAAATAAGTACAGGTGCGCTCCAACGCGCGGGGCGTGTCCAGAATTTCCTGCTCGGTCAAAAACATGATTTAATTCCTCCCGTTAAACTTTTCAATCGCTAAGATAATAGCGCCCTCTACTGCCGAACGTCTGGGTGCTTGGAGCACACAGTCCAGAGCCGCTACCTTTCTTTGCAGGGGCTGCAAAATTAGATCGCCCGCATGAAACAGCCCGCCTGAGTAAGATACGTTTATTTCTTTGCCGGACAGGGAAAGCCTATTCTTGAGCGCGGAGACCATCAGAGCCAGCTCCGTTGCCGCCGACTCGTAGAGCGCTATAACAGCCGGATCACCACACTCGGCGGCCTGCCGCGCGTACCGCTGAAAGGCTGCAACCTTATCCCGACAGGGCGCAATTTCCTGTACCGCATCCACGAAGCGGAAATCCTCCGTGAGCTTCAGCTCACGGCCAACAATTTCGTAGAGCGCTCCTTGGGGAATTCGTCCGTCCGCCTCCTTGGAAAAGAGGCTCATGGCCTCCCGTCCGACCCAGTAGCAGGAACCCTCGTCGCCAAAGAACTCTGTCCAGCCGCCGCAGCGGGCGGTCTTTCCGTCGCTCCCGCGCCCAAAGGCGATGGAGCCGGTACCCGCCACCAAGTGGATTCCTTCACGGCACTCCAGAGAGCCAGCCCAGCCAACCTCTACATCGTTGGCTACATAAATAGGTATGGCACCCAGAGCCGCGCTGAGTTTTTCCACCAACAGGCGGTCGTTTTCGGCGTGCTCACCGTAGCACGGCATTCCGATACAGCAGCCGACGCAGTCCTCCATGCCGATACCGGCGGTCGCCAGCAGTTCACCCACACCGTCCGCCACCAGAGCTGCGGCGGCCTCAATACCAATTGTCTGATAAGAGCACCCGGCTCGTTTTACGGTGGACACCGGTATGCCATCTGTCTTTGATACGGCAAAGTCAGTTTTTGTACCGCCGCCGTCCACGCCTATAAACCACTTCATACTCCAATCAGTTCCTCCATTCACGCTGGGCTTGCATTTGTTAAAAACCTATCTTTCAGTAATGCACATTATATAGATGAACTGGGCAAAATGCTACTATTTTTGGCATTTTAAGCCAATGAATATGGTTGTATCTACTAATTAATAGTACAACTAACACCAGTGGTATTAAATCGTTGTATACCACTGGGCAATCCATCGCAGGGCCAAAAAAATACTTGTTTAGACAATATAAGTGCGGTATACTAAAAATACAATTGAATCAGGCCACATGCGGGAAGGGCGAGTGATCATTTTGGCTGAACGTGCTATCTATATTGATATATCCGAACAAATCTTAACCTCTATCCGCAGCGGAGAATATGCCGAAAATGTACCACTCCCCTCGGAACGGGTACTGTGTGAGAAATATCATGCCAGCCGCACAACCATTCGCTTAGCCATACAGCGGCTGAAAAATGACGATGTGGTTTACACCGTGCAGGGGCGTGGCACCTTTATTAAGCCCCAGGTTTTTACCCAGTCTTTAATGAAGTTTTATTCCTTTACAGACACACTAAAAAGCAGCAACATACTAATCAAAAATGAAATTATTAGTCATGAAGTAATTGAGGCAGATGCCTCCATCTCCAAGCGGACAGGGTATCCGGAAGGCACCTCTTTCCACAAACTATGCCGTCTGCGTTCCGCAAGCGAATACCCGCTTATGTTGGAAACAACATATCTTCCAAAAATGCGGTTCGTTAAGCTGGATTTAAATGCACTCAGCAATGGATCCCTCTACGAGTTCCTTAGAACCAAATATGGTTTTCAGGTTGATCGTGCAAACGAGAACTTTTTGCCGGTTTTGCCACGGGCTGAGGAAACAGCGCTGTTACAAATATCAAGCAACTCACCTTGTATCCTGTTAGAACGGTTTAGCTATGAAGACGACTTACTGATTGAGTACACAAAGTCAATTGTGCGAGGAGATAAATACATTTTTCGCACCGATTTAGAGATTCAACCAGCGCTTTAAAGGAGCGTAAATATGAATAGGGAGCAGACAGCGTTCACACGCTGTCTGCTCCCTATTCATATTTACGCCCGGCATTACCCTCGGTCGGCAACGTGCAACACAGTTTTTAGGCATATGCCCGCACCTATGAATGCCGATATTATTTCAGCAAAGTGATTTTTAAACCCAACATCATAAGCGACCAAATAATACTATAAAAAGCCGCCAAAACGTAAGTTTTTTCGACTTTTTATGCAATAATACCGAAATAACATTTGCGTTAGATGGGGTTATGCCGATG
>CAZDDZ010000083.1:0-11727 GCA_964504285.1 uncultured Pseudoflavonifractor sp. | reverse complement strand
AGAAGCGCGGAGCGCCCGGGAGCAGGAGACTAAGACCTGGAGCGGAGCGAAAATTGGTAAGCCGCAAAGCGGCTGGACAAATTTTGCGCAGTCGCAGGGGCTTAGGCTCCGTCGCGGAGGGGGCAGAGCGTGACAGGGAGAAGCGCGGAGCGCCCGGGACCCCGAAGCGCTCCCAATTTTTCTTCCCCGTCTACGAATGTCTCTATCTCGTCGCAATCTTGTCATGCCTTCGGCGACCTACTTTCCAGCGGAGGAAAGTAGGCAAAGTCCGCCGGGGTTTCGACCCCGGCCCCCTTGGGCTTCATGTTGGGGCACAAGGCCCCCCGGAAACGCAAACCTTTCGTCTATATGTTTATTAAAACCTGGCTCGTTGAACCGCCGCTTACTCCGTCACGCGGCTTGACACCGAAGCGCTCCCGTAGGCGCATAGGGGAGCTAACGACGGAGCGGAGCGAAAAAGTGCAGGGCGGCAACCCCCGCAAGCCGCCCGGAGCTTTTTTGCGCAGTCGCAGGAGTTAGCGACCCGGCCATGCGCCCAACGGGAGCGTGACAGGGAGAAGCGCTCCCGCAGGCGCATAGGGAACAAATTAAGCGAACAATAAAAATGAAAAAAGATGGACACGAGAGGTGAGAGCCTCAGTAAAATGTGTCCATCTTTTTTTCACTTTTCATTCTTGGCTTTTCCCCTGTTTCCCCCGCAGTGGAGATTGCGGTACTCATTGGCAGAGATACCGGTACATTTTTTGAACACACGGGAGAAGTGGGCGGTGTCGGCATAGCCCACAATGGCGGAAATTTCACTGATACGCAGGGCGGGGTCATCCAGCAGTTCCTTGGCTTTTTCCACCCGAACGCCGTTTAAAAGATCATAAAAGGCTTCACCCAGGTGTTTATGCAAAAGCTTAGAGAGGTGCCACTGGCTCACATAGCAGTGGTCGGCCACATCCTGGAGGGCAAGCTTCTCGGCATAGTGCTCCTGCATAAAGGCATACGCCTGCCGGGCCAAAAAACTGTTGGCACTGTCGGCGGCGGGCTCCTCGTGAGCGGGGCCACCCTCCGGATCGCCGGGCGGAAGTTTGTCCAGCACGCCGGTCATGTGGGCCAGGGCTTCCTCCAGCTCGTCCATTTTAGAGGGCTTCAAAAGAAAGCGGGCAACCCCCAGACCAATGGCACGTTTGGCGTACTCAAAGTCCCGGTAGCCCGTAAGCACCGTAACCTGCATACCCGGAAACTCGGACTTGAGACCTGCCAGCATGGTTAGGCCATCCTCGTTGGGCATATTAATGTCGGTAAAAACAATATGGGGTTTGTGCTGGCGGATGGCCTGAGAGCCTGAAATAGCGTCATATCCGGTAGCTACCACCTGACAGTGAAATTTTTCCCAATCCACCACCCGCTGGAGACCTTCTACAATAATGTTCTCATCGTCAATGATGACTACTTTGTACATAGGGTGCTCACCTCCCGCTGATGATTTTATCATAACAAAAAAAGGGAAATAGAGCAAGCCTCCGCCCTGTAAAACCGGAGGTGCCGGTGCAGGACGGGGGCTTGCCCCTGCTGTTTACCTTGAAATCTGCTTAGGATTTCTGTGGAAAAAATGGCTTACCTGGCATAATTCCTGTTAAAAATTCCGGACGCAGCGACTTTTCAAAAACGCTCTAGCCCTTTACCGCGCCGGCGGTCAGCCCCTTAATAATGTGCTTTTGCAGCAGTACATAGACGATCAGCACCGGGATGACAATGAGTACCACCGAGGCGGCCATCAGGCCGTAGTTAACGCCGGCCTGAGAGGAAATTTCATTGAGAAGCAGGGTGATGGTGCGCTCGTGGGGATAGCGCAGGAAAAAGCTCTGGGTAAAGAGATCGTTATAGCTCCACAGGAAGGAGAAGATGGCCACTGTGGCAAAGGAGGACTTGGCGGCGGGAATGATGATGTGGAAATAAATCTGGAACACATTGCAGCCGTCCAGATAGGCGCTCTCCTCCAAATCAATGGGCACCGACTGAATAAAGCCCATGAGCACGATGGTGGCGAAGCAGAGGTTACCGGCAATCTGGGGCAGAATGGTGGCAAGAATGGAAAGCCAGCGGTTGCCGGTGCCTGCGATACCCAGTGCTACTTCCATGCGGAACACGGGGATGATGGTGGAAAAGACCGGGAACATCATGCCCGCCATAATCAGGCTATATAAAAGTCCCCGCCCTTTAAAGCGGTAACGCACCAAGCCGTAAGCGGCCAGACCTGCCAAAATAACCACGACAATCGTGACGGTGACAGAAACCAGCAGACTGTTAAAGTAGGCGTTTTTAAAGTCAAAGCGCTCCATGGCCAGCTGGTAGTTTGCCATGGTAAAGCCATTGCCTACCGTGGGAATAGAGAAGGAGTCCCGGCGGATAAGACCGGTTTCCCGGAAGGAATTGATGATGACCCAGAAGAAGGGATAGAGGGTGGTAATGGCCCAAAAGGTGAGCACCACGTAAGTAACTACCTTGGCGGGGCTGATTTTCTTGGTTTGTAAGCGCATGTCCCCCGCCCCCCTTAAATGTCGTCCCGGGGTTTAAAGACCCGGTTGGCAATGTTGCTTAGCACCACGCCCAGCACCACGATGAGCATGGCTATGGTAGAGCCATAGTCCACGTTGCCGCGGTTGAAGGTCTGGTCGTACATATAGGTGCCGGTAAGCCAGCCCTGATTTTGCGGCATACCTGCCCCGAACATGACCCATGGCAGGTCAAAGACCTTA
Organism: uncultured Pseudoflavonifractor sp.; assembly: GCA_964504285.1. Lineage (GTDB taxonomy): Bacteria > Bacillota > Clostridia > Oscillospirales > Oscillospiraceae > Pseudoflavonifractor. The sequence continues at coordinate 8,980 of CAZDDZ010000083.1, read as the reverse complement.
AGGGAGCCGGTAATGGCCAGCACCAGGCAGGTGCACAGCACGTTGCGCAGCATGGGCAGGGTGATAAAGCGTACCCGGGCCAGACCGGTGGCGCCATCCAGGCTGGCTGCCTCGTAGAGGTCCAGGGAGATGTTATTAAGGCCGGTGACCAGAATGACAAAGTAGAAACCCACATACTGCCACATGACGGGAGCCAGCATGGTAAAGAAGAAGTGGGACTGGTCCTTCCAGTCAATATTTTTACTGATGGCTCCCATATTGGTCAGCAGTTGGTTGACCATGCCGCCCTTAAAGAGAAAGATAAGGTTAAACATCAGCCCCAGGGCAGTAGCCGAAATGACGATGGGGAAGAAGTAGAGGGTTCTGAAAACCTGTGCTCCCACCCGGATGCTGTCCACCAGCAGAGCCAGAATGAGGGCGATACCCACCTGGAAAATCACGGTGCAGACGGTTAGTACCAGTGTGTTCTTCAGCGCCGTGTGCAGGTTTGCGTCGGTAAACAGCGCGGCATAGTTGGCGTACCATGGGGAGTTCATGCCCTTAACGGGAGTACCCAGACCCACGATGTCGGAAAAGCTGTTAATGATATTCTGCAAAAAAGGGTAGTACAGGTAAACAATTAAAAACAGAAAGGCCGGAACCAGAAAGACCACCAGCGGCCCTTTCTTTTTATAGAGTGTAGAACCCATGCCATTCATCTCCTTGCCGGACAGTGTCTTTGATAGAAAAGGAGCTGCTTAAGCAGCTCCTTTTTCCATGTATGAACCGGATTAGTTGAGCTTCAGCGCGCTGGTGACGGCCTCTTCGGCGGTCATTTTGCCGGTGACTACGTTCTGCACATTGGCGAACAGGTCGCCCTTGGCGGTGGCGGTAATGGTGTCCTGCACGGCGCCGATGACGCTGGTGACAGCGGCGTTGGCATCAGCGGCAGACTGCTGGAGGGGATTGAGGCCGGAGGGAGTCGCGCCGTTTTTCAGGGCGGTGACCTCGGTGGTGACAAAGGTGGAGAGCACATCGTCGGAAGTCAGGTGGCTGACAAGGGCGACGGCGGCATCACGCTTGGCGGGGTCGTTCCAGGCCTTGGTGGAGATGAAGTAGCCCATGGAGATGCCGCCGATCATGTCAGTGGCCTTGCGCTGACCCTGGCCGGGGACATAGGAGAGGGCGTAGTGGTCGAGCTGATCGCCATAGTTATCGCTAAAATGGCCGACCTTCCAGGAGCCGTCGATGAGGAACGCGGCCTCGTCATCAGCAAAAATCTGAACGGTCTCGGGGTCAGTGGCGGTGAGGGTATTCTCGGGGAAGTAGCCCTTTTCGTAGAGGGTCTTCATATCCTCCAAGCCGCCAATCCACTTCTTGGCAGTGTCATCCATGACCAGCTTGCCGTCTGCGTCCAGCTTAGGTACATCCAGCTGGTTGGCGCTGGTGCCGTGGTTCATAATCATGAACTCAAACCAGTAGTGAGGAACCTCGAACAGGGAGCAGGCGATGGGGGTATAGCCCTTGGCCTTAATAGTCTCGCAGTCCTTGAGGAACTGATCCCAGGTATAGTCGGGGCCGGGGGTGGCAATGCCGCAGTCGGCCAGAACGGTGGTATTGACAAACAGGTTTTCCCAGAAGCCGGAGGAGGGGACGGCGTAGTTCTTGCCGTCAGCGGCTTTAGCCATCATGGCGTCCTTCATGTTAGAGGCATAGTCAGGATACTCGGCACGGATGGTGGCGATGTCCACAACCTTACCGGCCTGAATAAAGGGCTCGGCATCGGCGTTAGTAAAGAAGAACAGTACGTCGGGCTCGGCTCCGGTCTGGAAGTCGGTGAGAACCTTGGCTTTCCACTCCTCGTTAGAGGTGCCGGAAGCGTCCATGACCTTGTTGCCGGATGCGGCCTCATAATCCTTGATGGCCTTTTCATAGTTTTTGCGGTTGCCGTCGTCGCCGCCGTAAGAGGTGACGATGGTCAAATCTACACCCTTGGCGGCGGGGGTGCTGCTGGGGGCGGTGCTGTTGCTGGGAGGAGTGGTAGACTTGTCGCCGCCCTCGGCGGGTTTGGAGCAGCCGGCCATCAGACCGAGGGTAAGTACTGCGGAGAGACCCAATGCAAGAATTCTTTTCGATTTCATAGTACAACCTCCATAAGAAATTGAGTGGTGTTCGGCTTGCCTTTGTTCATATTTTATATTACACGCTTTTGGAAAAAACCCAATAGCCCCAATTGCCATTTGTTGTATTTGATTGGCGCAAGGAGTGGGTGGCGGCAAAAATAGATAATTTGCGACAATTCCCCCGCCGCCTGCCTTGCTTTAGGGCGGGCGGCGGGGGAATTGCAGCAGATGCTGTTATGTATCCGCACGTTCACGGTTCAGGGCAATGGTAATGCGAGCCAGCACCCGGGTTTCCCCGGCCTTGGTAATGGTCAGGCCGCTGGGCGCTCCGTAGAGAATACGCAGCCGCTGATTAACATTGGCGATACCCACGCTGCGGCAGGCCTTTTTCATGGCGTCGTAGTCGGGGGAGAGAAGAGCGGCAATGTGAGCCTCCTCCTCGGGGGTAATGCCGCCATCGTTTTCGGTGTCCAGCAGGAGGAGTCCCTCAGAAAGACGGCCGCGCAGAGTGATGTTGCCGTGGCCGCCGGGGCCGATGCCGTGCTCCACCGCATTTTCGATGACGGGCTGGAGGATAAGCCGGGGTACCATGCAGTCCATGAGTGCTTCCGGAATATCCACTGTAACGGTGAGCCGCTTGCCGAACCGCTCCATGATGATATGCAGGTAGGCGTTGACATAGCGCATTTCCTCGGCCAGCCGAATTTCCGGGCGTTTGTCCCGGTCAATGGCGGCATCCAGTACAATAGAGAGATCCTCAATCATTTTGGAGACCTTTCCGTCGCCGTTCATGCGGGCCTCCCAATTGATAATCTCCAGCGTGTTATTGAGGAAGTGGGGATTAATGTGGGACTGGAGCGCCTTGATGCGGGCGTCACGCAGAGCAAGCTCCTCCTGATAAATACGGTCAAACTGGCTTTGCAGCTGGCCGGACATGTGGTTAAATGAGTCGGTTAGATACTGAAATTCCCGGCTGCTTGCGGTATAGGCAAGCTGATAGCCCAGTTTGCCCGCCTCAATTTCCTTTGCGCCGTCCATCATAACCTCAATGGGGAGGGAAATTTTCCGGCGGAAAAAGCGGAACACTACCAGCAGCAGGGGCAGTAACAGCAGCACCATAGCAGAGAGAAGCCACTTATAGCCCGAAAATTGGGAGAGGAGCACAGTCAAATCCACTGTGGTCAGAGCCGAAAAGGTGTACCCTTTTCCGGCTACCCGCTCATAGAGGACATTGTTGCCCCTGCCCCAGAGCATGGAGGAAAAGCTGGGGTTCAGCCCAAAATCCGAGGTGGTAATAAGCTCTCCCTTCAAAGGGATGTGGAGACTTTCGTTAAAGGAAACGGTTAGATGAGAGCTCCAGGCCGAGGAGGAGAGTTCCTCGAAATAATAGCTCTTATTCAGGGACATAACCAGGGTGCCGATGGTCTCATAGCGGGAGCCGATCAGGTTGCGCACCAGATAAAGCTGGCCGTTCCGCTCCAAAAAGCCCACCGAGGTATTAAGCTCCGCGGCAAATTCCTTTACTGCCTGGTGGTCGTCCTGCCAGTAGCGGGTAATCTGCGCATAGCCCTCGCCGTTGTTCTCGCTGAAGGTGGCCAGCCCCTGGCGGTCGGGGTCGTCCGGAAACCAGAGGACGGTAAAACAGAAGCGGCTGTCGGCCCGATACTGCTGGTTAAGAAATGCGCGGCAGCTCCAGTAAAGGGTGGAGTAAGAGCCGCCCTTCTGATAGTCGCTCCAAGCTCCCGTGATGTCGGGGGTATAGGAGGCCAGACGCGAAGCCTCCACCGCAGAACTGAGCCGGTCGGCGCACATACGCACGCTGACCTGAAATTGGTCGGAGAGGCCGTTTGCCGTCCGGGCGCTTAAGCTGTCGGCGATATACCAGCCCATGGCGCACAGCACCAGCGCCACCGGCACCAGCCAGGCGGCCAGCATCATAATCGTCATCTGCCACTGCAAAGAGGTTGCGCCCTTACCGTCATGCATGGAGATACCCCCCTTTTTTCCGGGAACGGCGGAATGAGTACGCGGGAAAATATCATATGGCGGGAGCAGGTGAGGATCGAACTCACCGGGACAGAATTACTGTCCGCATCGGTTTTGAAGACCGTGGGGCCCACCAGAGCCCATCTGCTCCCATATCGCCTACCGCCGGAATACATCCATTATAATTCAGCGGTGGGGGATGCGTCAACGAGGAGTATACGCTTGTCGCCCTCTTTACGGGTCATTCCGGCGCGGTCAAACTTCTCCAGCAGGAGCAGCGCGTACTTGCGGGAGATGCCCAGCTCGTCCCGGTAGGAGGCCAGAGTTATAACCCCCTCCTGTGCCCAGAGGCGGCGCAGGGCGTCCGACGCGCGGCGGTAGAGTACACGGTGAACCCTGTAATCAGGCCCCAGGGCAAGCAGCACACCATCCCGCAGAAGCTTGTCTATAACCTCCCGGTCAAAGGATTTGTCGGCGCTTTTGTTGCACTCAGGCTCCAGCCCCACCCGGCGGTAAAAGACCTCCAGCCTGTCCCGCTCACGGGCCAGCTCCGGGGTGTACTTGGGACGGAAGGCGGGCAGGGCAGCCACCGGGCCGCGGAGCTTGACGATTCCGTTCTCGACTAATGTCAGGAAATCCTGGGGGGTGCAGTTTAACAGGCTGCGAAGTTCCTCCCGGTTCATACCATCCCGAAGGGGGTATTTTGCGTGGTATTCGGTCAGCAGAGCTGCCGCCTTGTCTTCGTACAGGGCGGGGGTGTGCTCTGTTTTTACCGGCAATGTCAGCACACCGCCGCCGATGGTGACCATCGGGGAAAAAAAGCGCACGACAAAGCGGTCCCCCTCACGGGCGGCAAGGGGGGAATCAAAACGCAGCCGAGCGGGACAGCTTTGGCCGGGAACCAGTATTTTTTGCCCCAGGAGAGTGCACCGACACACAAATTCCCCCGCCCCGTGGTAAAGGTGGAGCAGGGAGCCTGTTTTCACCGAAAAGGCGGCGTGGGGCAAAAGGGTGAGCCGTGCAGTGACCGCGGTAGTCACGGTCAGAGAGCCGGGGGCCGCCACTGTCGTGCCCCGGGCTACATCCTCGCGGCGAACCCCTGCCAGATTGAGGGCGGCCCGGTGACCCACCGTCAGCCGTGCCGTAGCCGCGCCGTGGCTCTGAATGCCACGCACACGGGCAAGGGTTTCATCGGGGTAGAGCTGTACCGTGTCCTCCACGGCTACCGAGCCGTCAATTAGAGTGCCGGTGACCACCGTGCCGAAGCCCTCCTTGGAAAAGACCCGATCTACGGGCAGACGAAGGGGCTGGTGGGTATTCTTGGGCGGGATGTGCTGGGACAGGCGGACAATGGCGGCGGGCAGCTCATCCAGGCCTGCCCCGGTGCGGGCCGAAAGGGGGAGAACAGGCGCGTCTGCCAGAAAGGTACCCGCCGTCAATCTGCGGATTTCCCCCGCTACCTGTGCAAGACGCTCGTCTGTGACCAAATCCCGCTTGGTAATGACCACCAGTCCCCGGGTTACCCCCAGCAGGGCACAAATATCCAGGTGTTCCCGGGTTTGGGGCATCACACCATCGTCGGCGGCCACCACCAGGAGCACCGCATCCAGCCCAGCAGAGCCGGAGAGCATATTACGAATAAATTTTTCATGGCCCGGCACGTCCACCAGCCCTGCAATCGCGCCGCTGGGCAGGGGGAGGGGGGCAAAGCCGGGTTCAATGGTCAGTCCACGGCGCTTTTCCTCGGCCAGTCGGTCGGTCTCAACCCCGGTCAGGGCGTAGGTCAGGGCGGTTTTGCCGTGGTCAACATGACCGGCAATACCTAAAACGAAGTCAGTCACGGCTCAGTGCCTCCACAATGTCGTCCATGTCTTCTGCGGTAAGAGTGCGCACGTCCAGCAGTACCCGGCCCTTGTGAATGCGGCTGACGATGGGGGTGGCGTTTCCACGCAGCGCAGCCTCCAGTCTGTCGGCATTTCCATCGGGAGGGGTAAGAGCCACAGCGTAAGATGGAAGGGGGAAATTGGGCATGGAGCCGCCCCCCACCTGACCATTGACAGGCAGTACCTCCGCACAAAAGCACCTGTCCAGCCGTCCGGCAAGGGCCGCTGCCCGGTCTTGCAGTACCTCCGGAGCGACGCTTAGCATCGACAGGGTGGGCACCCGCTCTAATGCTTCCGCCGGTTCGCGGCAGAGTAGGAGGGTGGCCTCCAGTGCTGCCAGAGAGAGCTTGTCCATGCGAAAGGCCCGGGCCATGGGGTCCCGGCGCATGGTTTCAATGTATGCCCGGCTGCCCACCAAAATTCCGGCCTGTGGGCCGCCAAGCAGCTTGTCGCCGGAAAAGCACACCACGTCAGCCCCGTCGGTCAGGGCGTCGGCCACCGTGGGACAGCCGGGCAGGGCGGGGAGATAGGCCCGGGAGAGGGCGCCGCTGCCCAAATCATACAGCAGGGGTACCTTGTGTGCCCTTGCCAAATCGGCAAGATCAGCCAAAAGGGTCTCCTCGGTAAAGCCCACGATTTCATAATTGCTGGTGTGTACCTTTAGCAGCGCGCCCGCCCCTTGGGCAATGGCCTGCTCATAGTCGGCACGTCGGGTCTTGTTGGTAGAGCCGATTTCCATAAGGGTGCAGCCGCTGCGCGCCATAATGTCTGGAACCCGAAAACCGCCGCCGATTTCCACCAGTTCCCCCCGGGAAACCGCTACCCCTTTTCCGCCTGCCAGGGCGGTGAGCATCAGAAGCACGGCGGCGGCGTTGTTGTTGACAACCAGGGCGGCGGGTGCGCCGGTGAGCTGGCACAGCAAAGTCTCCACCTGAGTGTGGCGGCTGCCGCGGCAGCCCTCGGCCACGTCGTACTCCAGACTGGCGTAGCCGCGCCCCGCATCGTAGGCCGCCAGGGCGGCGGCTTCGGCCAGGGGGGCACGGCCCAGATTGGTGTGCAGCACCACCCCGGTGGCGTTGATAACCCTTCGCAGATGGGGGCGGCAAAGCATGCGGGCCCGCTCCTCCACACGGCGGGCCAGGGTGTCCGAATCGGGCAGTGCTGCATTGGGAGAATGCAGCTCACGGCGCAAATCCTCAAGCGTATCACGAGCCGCCTGCCGCAGTGCGGAATAAGGCAAGGATTCTCCGGCCCGCGCTAAAATCGGGTGGGCTAAAAGAAGGTCCATTTTGGGCAAATGGCGCAATAGGCTTTCCGACATGAAAACTCCCCCTGTTTTTTCTTCATTTTTAGTATACCATATCAATTGACAAAAAGTGAGGGGAAATATAGAATGTCTGTCGAAAGACATATGAGAAAGAGGATTTGTACGATGCGCGACTTTGAAACAAAGGTACAGGAACTGAAAAACGACGTGCTGCGCGAGGTGGCGATGCTGGCCTGGGAGGATAAGCTCCAGACCGGTGTGCTGGACATTCCCGAAAAGATTGTCCCCGGGCCGGAGGCCACCATGCGCTGCTGCATCTATAAGGAACGTGCGGTGGTCTCCCAGCGGGTTAAGATGGCGCTGGGCGGCGACCGCTCCAACCCCTGCGTGGTAGAGGTGATGGAGGTGGCCTGTGACGAGTGCCCCGTCACCGAAATTGCCGTGGGCCCCGCCTGCCGTGGCTGTATTGCTACCCGCTGCGTTCACGCTTGCCCCAAGAACGCCATTACAGTAGTCAATCATAAGGCTGAGATTGACTACTCCAAATGTGTTACCTGCGGCAAATGCGTGGCTGCCTGCCCCTATGGTGCTATCAGCAAAAATCTGCGCCCCTGCGAGAGGGGCTGCAAGGGCAACGCCATCTCCATGGGGCCCAACAAGAAGGCATCCATTGATCCTGACAAGTGTATCTCCTGCGGCAACTGCGCCTACCAGTGCCCGTTTGGTGCGATTATGGATAAGAGCTATGTGGTGGACGTGGTACAGATGCTCCGTGGTGCGGAGCGCTGGGGTTACCATGTGTATGCCGCTATCGCGCCATCCATTGTGGGTCAGTTTCCCAAGGCCAGCCTGGGCCAGCTGGTGGCCGGTATCCGGGCTCTGGGCTTCCACGGCGTGTACGAGGTGGCTTTGGGCGCCGATATGGTGGCCGACCAGGAGTCCATAGAGCTGATGGAGAAGGGGAAGCTTGCCTCCTCCTGCTGTCCCGCTTTTGTAGATTTTGTGGAAAAGAGCTTTCCCGGTCAGGCCGGACTGATTTCCCACACCCCATCTCCCATGGTGATGATCGGCAAGCATATTAAAACCGTGGACCCCATGGGCAAGGTGGTCTTTATCGGCCCCTGCGTTGCCAAGAAGAAGGAATTTCGTCTGGGCAAGACCATGGGCGCGGTGGACTGTGTGCTGACCTACGAGGAGCTAAACCCCCTTCTGGAATCCCGGGGCATCGACATTGAAAAAATTGTGCCCGACAGCCTGGACGAGGCCAGCGGCTATGGCCGTACCTTTGCCCATTCGGGCGGTGTGTCGGCGGCAGTGGCTCAGTCCCTCAAGGAAAAGGGAATTACCAAGGAGCAGTTTGACCTTAAGGCTGTGCCGTGCAGCGGAATTGAGGCCTGCAAGCTGGCACTCCTCAAGGCTGACAAGGGCATCTTGGACGGCAATTTCATCGAGGGCATGGCCTGCGACGGCGGTTGTGTTCAGGGCGCGGGCATCCTTGTCCGCAGTCCCAAGAACCAAGTGGAAGTGGACAAACATGCCAAGGAGGCGGCAGGAAAGACCATTCAGAATGCCATCGACGAGGCCAAGAAGTAAGAAAGCAGGAGCGACCCATCAGGGTCGCTCCTGCTCAGTTTGTAGACAAACTGCTATTTTGAAATAGGATGTCAAAAGGCGGAGAATTTTGAGTGGGGGGATAGTGTGAAAGGGGGGCGGAGCCCCCGCTTTCGCGTGCAGGAACCCGC
>CAZDDZ010000082.1:0-11774 GCA_964504285.1 uncultured Pseudoflavonifractor sp. | reverse complement strand
GCCTGCGCCGCCACGATGCCGGGATTTACGACCGCCCTGCGGCGTGCAAGCTCCACGGCAACCTCCAGCAGGAGGGGCAGATTGGGGGCATCACGCACGACAGATGGGATGCGCTCTACATTAGCGGGGTCACCGAGGATATGCTCCACGTTGACCCGAATTGGCCATTCGGTATTATAGTTCACGCCGTATTGCGGCATATAATAGCTGGGCTTTTCAGGCAGCGGCGTGACATACCGAAGCATCGGTGAAATTTCATCCACGAAGCCACGAAAATACCAGTTCAAAAGACTGTCTTGTTTATGATTCCGACCAAAGAAGCCATAAATGGGTTTATAGTGTTTTGTATAAAGACCTGTGTGAAAGCAGGAAAACTCATTGCGCATCAAAAATATCTCGTCCTTTTTAGCTTGTTCGGCTGTATTATAATCAATGATTTGTTTGCGAAAAATGGCTTGTATGTATCGCTCCAAAATAGGCGTATAGGGGTTTTTGCTCTCAAACACCGGATGCCGGAAGCTCCACGGCTCCGGCAGTGCAAGCTCTGCCAGCTCGTCCAATTGAAGATACCAGTTGGGCACAAAGGCAAACGAAAATAGATCGGCATAAATTGGCGTCATTCCTGATTCCTCCGATCTCCGTACAGCTCGGCAACATCCTTGGAAATATACTGCGCCATACGGGCAAGGTAACAAGCGCCGCCGGTCAGCTTATCCGAGCCGTCCCACGGATTACACCATGTAGTACAGTTTGGACAGATGTGTGCAGACGCCTGCTGGATGAATTGCAGCATGGAACGAAAGACCTCTGCACCCTCCGGTGAGAGACTGTCCGGCATCAGCAGTGCCAAATGGGTATATGCGGCTTCAGTGGCGTGTTTTGTTTGATACTTCATGCTTTCCTCCGTTTCTGATGTAGAGTCCTCTTTGTGTGCAAAAAAGTCTGTGAGAACAGGATCGAGAGGAATGCGATGTCTGGCACAGTAGCACAGAGCCTTATCCAACGCAATGGTGCCGCCCTTGGCCTGCTCTGCATTATTCAACACCCTTTGCAGGGCACGTTTATTCATATCCAGTCTTCTTGCCATGTCTGCCTTACTTTCAAAGCAATTTTCTAATAGATAATGCAAAAGATAAGACGTCAGCTCCTTCTCCATAAAATCCCCCCTCGAACCGGCACCTTAATTTTACAAGGTTTGAAGCGATTCTGGAACGTGGCAAATTCGTCACCCCTATTTGCGACATTTTGCACGGAGGTGCAATTCTTGTCATCCATCCCCGCAAATTTTGCAAAAAAGCTGGTATAATACATAAGAGGAAAGTGCAAAAAAGCCCGCTCGAAATGAGCGGGCTAATCCAGTGACGCCGCAGCGTCAGTCTTTTTCGTTTTCAGAAACCTCACGGCACAGGCGGAGCATCAGCTTCCGACTCCTTTCCGAGCAGCCCTGCGACAGTTCTGTTATGGCCGACAGAAATGCAGTGTCCGATTCCGGTACTTGCAGCTGAGCGCCGATCAGTGCTCCTGCAATCAATGTTTCAAGCGCTACACCCAGCAGGAGACAAATCTGTGACAACCGCTCCAAATTGACAGCTCGCTCGCCACGTTCAATTTTTCCCAGATGGGCACTGGACATTTCCAGTTTATCTGCTAAATCTTCCTGCGTCATATTTGATGCTCTGCGGGCATCGCGGATATGTCTGCCAATGACCTTATACGATACGGACATGATTTCACCTCAATTCCTGCTTGGCAAATATATTTTACCTGAGTGGCAGAAATTGATACAGAAACTTATAAGAGAACATATTCCCTTATAGCGCCCATATCGTGTATAATGAAGGAGAAAAATCTTATCTTATATGAGTAGATAAGGACACATAGGACTGTATTTGGAGGACTTCTATGACAAATGATGACGCCGATGTGCTGGCAGCGCTGCGAACTGATACACGGGTATTTACAGTGGCTGAGTTGGACGAAATAATTGAGGAAATATTTACCGATGACACAAAGCCAATGAACGATGAAATGATAGACGCTGCAATTCTGCGCAGGGCGGAGCTTCTGGGGGAGGACACAACACCGAAAGGGCTACAGGCACAGTATGAAAAAATTGCTTATAAGTACCTGCGGCGCAGCCTTGGGCTTGCCGAAAAATAGAAAAAGGCCCTGCAACAGCAAATTGCAAAGCTGTCGCAGGGCCTTTGAGATTAATAGTTTTCCAGCACAGTGTCCATGGGGATTTTATGTACCATGCAATAGTGTAGCAGGTGCTCCATGGCATGAGCAACGCTTTCGGTCATGCGTTCTGCCGACCATATGTGAGTCAGTGTGCTGTAGCTGACATCCAGTTGATCCGCCATATTGCTCTTAGTGCGAAACACATTGTCCAGCATCTGCTGAAAAACATGGACGGTGACTCTGATTTCTGCGATAGTATTCGCCTCCTGTTGATTTGCGGTTAGAACATGACGGCTTTATTCTTCACCAAACTTTTTGTCAAAACGAGTGAGAATCGCGGCCAACTGCGCGCGGGTTGCGTTGCCCTTGGGTGACAGGGTTGTGGCGGAGGTGCCGGATACGATGCCATTCTCCACAGCCCACGCCATGGCTTGCTTTGCGTAATCCGCCACGCTGCCCGCATCGGTAAAGCCGCTCAAGCTGCCGGTGGCGGCGGGAGAACCGGCATAGCGCCACAGCATAGTGACAAGCTGCTCACGAGTGATGGTGCCGTTTGGATTCGTGCCATCTGATATACCGTTGTCTTTCGCCCAGCTCATGCCCTTTTCATACCACACGCTGCCGCCAGCGGTGTCCTGCCCATTCATGCGGGCCAGAACCACCATCAGCATGGCGCGGGTCATGGGAGCTTCCGGGCTGAAGGTCGTCTCCGATGTGCCTGCAAACAGGCCCCTGGATACGCAATAGTCAATCTCATTTTTAGCCCAGTGGGTATCTGCGACATCCGCAAAGACCTTTGCTTCCATCTTTTCAAATACCACCGAGACAACATCCGTTTGTTTTAACCCGGATAGAGACGTTACCGCACCCTTGGATATGCCGTTGACCGTCACGTTCTTTATGCGGTAGCCATTATCGGGCGTAATGGTTACCGTGCCGTCTTTTTCGGCCGTTACAGTTCCACCCTGGTTGGAGGATATCTGCGCCTTTCCTGTGGAAGCGCCGCCAGAGCCGTTCCCGCCAGTGGGGATGATTGACCACTTGGCGTAAATCGTTGCTGTCAGGGGCATAGAGGCAGCACTGAAGGGGATCGTCAGCGCCGAGTCTGTATACCAGCCCGCGAAGGTATAACCACTGCGGGTAGGCTGGCTCAAGGTGATGCTGCTGGCGTACCCCGCCGTAACTGTGCGTGTGGGGGCGCCGTCTTCAAAGCTGCCGCCGTTGGCATCCAGCGTCAGCGTCTGGTTTTCGGCCAGCCAGATGCCGCTGAGGACAAGATCGCCCATCGTCCCCTGCGGGATCTCGGCATCGTCCGCCGCGATGACATAGGCCGTGCCGGTTGCCTCCATCAGCCAGCCCACAAATTGATAGCCCTGGCGGGAGGCGGGAGTGGTCAGAGAAATGCCGCCGCTGCTGGTTTCCGCTGCGGTATAGCTGTCTTTCTCGCCCACCGCATAGTTCTGGTAGGCGATGGTATAATGAAGCTCCTCCCAATTGGCAGCGTAGGCTTTATCTCCAAAGCTGCCGCTGGGAATGATGACCGCGGTCTGCGGCGCGGTCTGACCCTCCCAGGTCCAGCCGGTGAAGCGATAGCCGGGTCGGGTGGGGGGAAGCAGGGTAAAGGTGGGCGTCTGCACATGGTAAGCTTTCGGATTGCCCCCGTCCGTTCCCTCATTTAAGGTATAGGTGATCGCATAGGTATCGCGGGTCCACTTGGCGTAATAGGTGGCGCCCTCCGCTGGCATTGTGGTCGGGAAGGGTTCCACTTTGTCCCGCAGCGCCGCGTCGGAGTACCACCCGGCAAAGGAATAGCCGTCGCGGGTGGGGGCGGTGGGCGTTTCGATTTCTTCCGTCACCAGGGCCACAATGGGCTCAACCGGGCTGCCGCCGGAGGTAATAAAGGAAATGATTTTCGACTCGCTCTGCTCCGAAGCCAGAATGGTATAGTACCCCAGCGTCAGAGTTTCGCCGCGATAGCCCACGGCGTCAATGTCCACGGTGACGAGATAGGCACCCGTAGTGGTAGGAATTTCCGTGGTGGCTTCTCCGCCGCTTGGCGTATACCTTACGGTGTAGCCGTTCTCCAGCGAGGGCGCGGCGACGGGCTGGGCCAGGGTAACGTCAGCGCCAGTTCCGATATTGGTCGCTGTCTGTAACTTGCCCGCTGTGAAAGAGAACCAGCTAGCATCAGCTTGGATGCCTTGAATGGTAATGGTACAAGAGCTGTACGCCTCACGGGCAAAGTTGTAACCGCTGGCTGCCTTCCCCTCAGAAGCGGGCACATAGTCCGCGGCCTTGGTCAGGCAATAGTAAACCCGATAGGTTCCTGGTTCGGTGAAGGTTGGCTTTTCCGCCGAGTAGGTTTCGCCGTCGGTGTTGTACTCCACGGTGACGTTGGATGCCGTGGCGGTGACGGTGACGCCGTGAGGCTGGCCGTCATAGTGCGTGTCCTGCCCAATAACCTTAATGCCGTCAGTGCTTAACCACTGCATGGGCATCACAGTATTCGCTCCCATTTTACCGAATAGGTTAAGGGAATAGTTATAGCCTTCCGCCAAGGTAACGGTCTTGATGGCGGTGTTTCCAGACATGACCTTGAGGGCATCTGCGCTCTTAAAGTTGATGTGCACAGTTTCAAGCGCTGTCATGTCAGCCAGCCCATGCTCCCCGATCGTAGTAATGGTGCTGGGCAGTGTTAGTGACTTGATGCCCTTTTGCTGATAGAACGCCATACTGGAAATGGCAGTGACTCCTTCGGGTATCACAAATTCAGAATCCTGTTTGCCGGACAGATAGAGGACAAGCGTCTTTCCGTCCTTAGAATACAGCACGCCGTCCACAGCGGAATACTTCACGTTCCACGGAACAACGGAGATCGATTTCAGCTTCGCTGATTCAAAGGCTCGGCTGCCGATTGACGCGATTCCAGCACCCAGTGTCAGGGAGGTCAGGCTAGAAGCTGAGAATGCAAAATCACCAATTCGGACACAACTGTCTGGAATGGTGTACTCGCCGCTTTTTCTGGAAGGAGCCCAAACAAGTAGTTTGCCGTCCGCTGTGTAAAGAATACCATCCACCGTTTTATAGTGTTTGTTTTCAGAGTCCACGGTGATGCTTTTAAGAGAAGAGGTATAATTGCTTCTGGAGATGCTCTCAACCTGTGCGCCCAAATGAATGTTTTCGATTGGGGAAACGTAGAATATCATTCCAATGTATTTGGCATGATCAATGGACAAGCTTTTGATTTTTGTACCGTAGATGATTTGATCTTGCAGACTTTCAAAATCGGGGTCATAGTAGATAGATTGAACCAAGGGCTGTTGTGTACTTGTGTCAAAACGATTCAGTCCAGCGGTTGTATTTTCACCTACTACAACAATCTTGTAGATGCTCTCTCCGTTGGGGAGCAGGTAGGCGCAGGCAGAGCTAGCGCGGCTAACATTGATGGCCCGTGCCACGGTATAGCTCTCTCCAGCGTCAATGGTGACGGACTCACCATTGACGTTGAGGGTAATGGCTGCCTCTGTGCTGTTGGAAATAGTGCGGTCTGCGGCCTGGCTTGCGCCCAGAATGCGATATTCCGCACCCACGGCCAGACCAGTTGCGGTCAGGGAGCCCTGCTGAAAGCCAGTGTCCATGAGGACAATATCACCGTTCTCTGGATTTATCTTGATCGTCTCGGCGGAGAGATACCCTTTCTGTCCATAGCCAACCCCAGAGGCGCCAAAGTAAATTCTGCCGTTTACTGTTTTTACATCCAGTGTGGCAGCGGTCACACTCGACTCTGTGGTAACTGTCCAAATGGCTCCGTCCTTGATCTGGGCAAGCTGCAGCTTTGGGGTCCCAGAGGTCAGAGCGATCTCGCCCTTAGAGGTGGTGCCGGTTACTAACACGCCTGCGCCGTCGGCGTCTATCTGCTGCGCACCGCTGCCCTGCTGGTACTGCATCTGGCCTCCGTTGTTCACGGAGGCACTAAGCTTACCTGCGGACAGGTCGAAGGTATAGGCAGCCTCCGCTGTGGCCTTGGTGACCGCCACTGTATGGGTTGCGGTATTGTCCCCTGCTTCCGCCGTCAGTGTGACGGTATAGGGAGCGTTCTGATGCTTCAACGTCAGCATTCCGTTTTCCAGCGTGGCGTAATCCTCTGCGTCCCCCGAGACGGCTGCGTCGTCCTTTTCCACCGTCAGCCCATAGGAGATGGGTGTCAGGGTGGGGTGGATGGGCATGCTGCACTCGCTGCTCAACGTCAGCTTGGCCTCCGCCACGGTGTAAACGCCGCTCACCGCGCCATACAGTGTGACGGCGGCGGGAACACCCGGCGTCCATGTCACGCCGGTCACGCTGCCACAGGTGCAGGTGCCGCCGATCAGGTATTCGGTGGTACCCTCGGCCAGCTCCACAATTTCATCTGTCACAGAGCCGTAAGAAACGCTGACGCTCTTGGTGGCATCGGCAAAGTAGGTGGTTATGACGCCATCTTCATTGGTGAGGGCGCTCCAAGTGGTGTCTCCCTCTTTTACCGTGACCTCCGTGTTGGCAACGGCAGTGCCGTCCGCCTCCACGAAGTAGAGCTCGGCCAGCTTCCGGCCGGCAACCGCTCCGGTGTAGCCGTCGTCCAGATTGCCGCCGGTGACGTTAGCCGTGGTTACGTCAATGGATGTCTGCCGCAGCTTCAGCGTGCCATCTGTCATCGCAAAGGTGGTGCAGTCGATGCCGACCTTGCTGTCCGGATTATAGGCCGTTACGATCCCGCCGTGAATGGTGACGGAAGCCAGGGCTTGTTGATGGCTCCTTCCGATCCCGGAAGGCATCTTGGAAGAGCCCACGGTCTTTCCTCTTCCCATGGCATTGATGATGCCGCTCTCAATGACCAGATTGCCGCCTGAGAGCTCGTTGTTTTTAGCATAAGCCGTGTGTCTCGGCGCACCGATGCCCGCCGAATCATTTTTTCCCTCTGCGTTGAGCGTGCCGGTACCCAAAATGGTCAGAGTTGCATCCTTGTTGATTTGCACACCGGGGGCCATGTTGCCGCCCTTGAGGGTGCTTACCCCCTGCAGCTCTATGGCGGCTGTCTGACCGGCATGGAGCACGAAGGGGGTCTGACCGTTCCCCGTATTCGTATTGTCCATGGTCAGATCATCAAAAACCAGGTAGGGATTGCCGCCCTCGACCTGGATAATTTGGTCCGTACGGCTGCCGGTGATGGTAACGTGGGTATTTGCCTCCACGGCCAGGTCGGTGGTGCCCTGGGTATAGACGGTCTTACCGTCGTTTTCACCTGACCCGGCAGTCACTGTGATGGAGCCCATGCCGATGTCCAGCGTATTTTCTTTGCTGATCGGTACATACGTGTCCACCGAGATGGGGATCGACTCGCTGTACACCTTCCCGCCCTCTGGGCCGCAGAGCGCCCGAACATAGACCGTATAGGAGTCCGCGTTGCTGTCGGCATAGGCGGTGAGGGTGCCGTCCTCGATTGCGGCGTAGCTGCCGGGAACCATGTACTGTCCGTTTTTGACCACCTTTTCAATGTCATAGGTGATCGCCTCAAACTGCTGATGAAAGCCGTCGGGCAGCTTGCAGTCGCTCGCCTTGGTGTACACAGACGCCAGCGCCAGCGTGATCGAGCCGTCCCGGACGGTCAGGTTCTGGGCCTTGGTGGTCATGGCCAGCGTGCCGGATTGCCCCGTGCAAACGCAGGAAATGCCCATGGGAATATAATTGCTGTCCGCCACGGACACAGTCTGGTAAGTATTCCCTCCGGCTTCCGCCGCGATGACTTCGGTGCCGTTTGGCAGATAGGGGTACAGCAGGCCATTTTCGTCGGTGATGGCCGTCCAGCTCTTTTCCCCCACGGTCACCGTGACCTGAGTGTTTGTGAGAAGGTTCCCGGCCCCGTCGCCGAAGCACAGGCGCTTCTGGGTGTGGGTATCGCTGATGCTGGGGACGGCGCCGTTGATACTGCCGCCGTTGACTTCTACGATTTTGTTGTTTTTTGCGGTTGCGGTAATTGCGGTGTCCGAGGTCCCGCACTCCATGGTGCCGCCGTTGATCGTAACAGCATCAGCATAAATGCCATATTTCTGGTTGGTGTGGACTACGCCGCCGTTGATGGTTATACTTTGAATTGTGCGACCATAGCCTCTGCCGATTCCCGCGCCCGCACTTCCGGCCTTGGCGGTAATATCCCCGCCGTTGATGACAATGCTGCCGTATTGTTGGCTAGTGTTAATAGCTTGGTTTTGATTGGTCGAGCCGATACCGGAGGAGTTGCTGTTCCCCTCCGCGTAAAGGGCGCCGTAGCCATCAATGGTCAGGGTGGCACCCTCGCAGACGACAATGCCGGGATTACTGGCTATGCCCTTGACGCTGTTCTCACTGGAGAGCAGCAGCTCCACTTCGGCGTTCTTGTAAATCACCACGCCCGCACCGGTGAACGGATCGGCGATATTGACGCCGCTCAGCGTGACGGACTGCTCCGCGGCCAGCCCCTCCACGCGGATGCCGTTTCGGGTTGAGGCGGTGCCCGACTGCGTAATGGTATAGCTGCCGGTGTATGCCGTTTCCGTTACGTCCTCGCCGTCTGCTTTTATGGAAAAGTCGGGGCCGTAGGTCGTTCCTGTGTACTCGATAGTGCCCTGCCGGTACCCGGTTGCCGTAATCACGATGGAGCCATCCGCAAGGTCCAGCTCACCTGTGGGCTCGGGTTGTGTGACCGGCTCGTTTTCCACCGCGCCAATGTTTTCAAGGTCATTTGCCGCGATTGGGAGAATACTATTTTCCCCGCCCTCCTGTGGTTCCGGCTCTCCGGCCGGGTCTTCCGCCGGTTTTCCAGCAGGCTTTTCTGCCGTTTCTTCCGCACCTTCCACGGCGCAGGCTCCCTCGTGTTCGTTGGGTAAGGTACAGCCTTCGGTCACCGTACACCCAGGTGCCGATGCCGCAGCGCCGCCCTCATCCTCCACCGCCAATGCGGCTGTGGGCAACATGCTCAGCATCATGCACAGACACAGCAGCAGGCTCATTAGTTTCCTCTTCATCAGGGGTCCTCCATTCATATTTTGTATTTTTAGAAATATGCTCTTTGTTTACTCGGCGTCCGGCGCTCTGATGGGGTCGGTTTTGGGGTGCTTCTTATTTGCCTGCTCGGTAAAGACCGCCATCAGCAGCACGCCGTTGCCGCTGTCCTGTATGTACCGCAGGCGAAGATGATAGTCCGCCTGCCTCTCTGCGGAACGATAGCGGAGACACTCGGCCTGCTCAGTTCCTTTGCTTTTTGCCGCAGAGCGAAAGGCTTCCAGCACCTGCCGCGCATCCTTCGGCGGCATGGTGGTGTTAATCTGCGCACGCATATTCTCCCGTACCGCGCCAAAGGCATTGCGAAATGCCTCATTCACACGCACCGGGTCGCAGATGCCGTTGCCGTATTCAAAAATGGCTATCGGTGCCATAATGCTGTCAAAGAGCTTGTCCAGCCCCGGCGCAGCAGACCAAATCAGCTCCAATAGTTTTTTGTCGCACTCTGGGCGTAATCGCACCACGGCTGGCTGGGACAGCGCTCTTTGGATGAAAGCCTCATACTTTGCCGCAGGCATGGGCCTTGCAAAATAGAAGCCCTGCACATATCCGCAACCCACGCTCTCCAAAAAACTCAACTGCTCATCGGTCTCCACACCCTCTACGATTACATCCAAGTCAAGCCAGCCTGCCATGCGGATGACTGACGCCAGAATCCTCTCGCTGCGGCTGTCATTCCTGCCTGTGGGGAGGAAGCGCATATCCACCTTCAGCACATCAATGGGCATATCCTTGAGCGTGTTCAGGGATGAGTACCCGCTGCCGAAATCGTCCAGCATAATCAAAAATCCAGCTTTTTGCAGTTCCTCCGCCGTCTTTTTCATCTGCTCCGGGTTATCCATATAAGCGCTCTCTGTCAACTCCAGATTTAAGAGGCTGGGCGGCAAGCTGTATTTTTGCACCAGCGCTCTGATGATCGTCACCAGCCTGGGATTATACAGATTCACCCGCGAGATGTTGACGGATACCGGAGCGGGTTTCAGCCCTGCATCTATCCACTGGCGCAGCAAGCGGCAGGTGTGCTCCCAGATATAGAAATCCAGCTTGGCGATGAAGCCGTTCTTTTCGAAGATTGGGACAAATATTCCAGGGGAAATCATACCGCGGGTAGGATGCTCCCAACGCGCCAGCGCTTCCGCCCCATAGGGGCATTTCAGCGCAAGATCGTATTTCGGTTGAAAATAAACCTCAAATTGTTCCGCATCCAACGCCGCCTGCGCCTCACTCATAATGCGCTGCTCTAAAATTGCTGCTTCGCTCATTGTGGATTGATAAAATGCAATGGGCGATTGATAAGTGTCCTTTACCAGCATTGCGGCCTCTGCCGCGTGGTCGTACATGGTTTCCACCGGCAGCGTCCGATCCTCAATGCGGTATACGCCAAAAGCCGGCTCCAGATAATAGTTTGGCTTATAGCTTGCCAGTAGCGCTTGGATGCGGCTTGCTATGTCATGAATTTTCACGTTGCTTAGCGGAGCGCACACGCCGAAAGCGTCGGCCTCCATGCGTCCGCAAAAGGCATAGGGGATATCGTTCAGCAGGTTGGTAAGCTGCTCTGCAATAAATCGAAGCAGCTCATCCCCCGCGACCGTTCCAAACAGCGTGTTCACCAGCCGAAATCGTTTGATGTCCAGGTGCAGCAGCACAAAAGACTGATTTGCCCCCTGCGTATCCAGCAGCTCACGGGCCAAGGACAGAAAGTGGCTGCGATTATAGAGCTCGGTCAGCGGGTCATGTTCCGCCATATGGCGAATCTTTTTCGTCTGCACATTTTGGCTGCGTCCCAACACATTTCCCAGCCGGAGCTTAAGCAGCGTTCCGTTGACGGGCTTGCGGATAAAATCCCACGCGCCCAGGAGCAGGCACTCCTGCTCCTGCTGTTCTTCGTGCGCCGCCGTGGTGACTACTACGGGGATATTGGAATACGCCTCTATTTTGGAAAAGGCCCGCAAGAACGTCATACCGTCCATGACCGGCATCACCAAATCCAAAATAATGCCGTCAATGCTTTGATATTCTTTTTGCAAAAAGCGAAGTGCGGCGTGACCGTTTTCCGTTTCCGCCACGTCGTATTGATCGGCAAGGAGATTTTTTACAATGGTGCGATTGACCGGATGATCCTCAATCAACAGGATTCGTTCCCTTCGCATTTCTACGAATACTTCCGCCTTTTTAGCATCATTGGTAAAATTCAAAGGCATCTGCCCCCTTTCCCCATAACCAACGAAGATTTGTTCCGAAAACAGACAAAGAGACACCTGCAAATGGGCAGGTATCTCTTAGGAATTACAACTGGCTGCCCTGTTTTATAAAAAATAAGGACCCTATAGCTTTGCGAAACGGTGAGGGTTTGCCTCACCGCTGTGCCAACAATATTAATTTTTTTAGCCGTAAAACGTTCACACAAGGTATAGGTTTTATGCAACGACTTGCAATTAAAAAAAGATACAACTTCGCATGATTAATTTTACAGCAAAATCCGATAGAATGCAATATTTTTCTTCCTAATTTTTCTTTGC
>CAZDDZ010000081.1:0-12217 GCA_964504285.1 uncultured Pseudoflavonifractor sp. | reverse complement strand
CTTGGCGCGTGCCATGGTGCCGTGGTTATCCGCCATAATGTTGCCAAACTGGTCGCCGTTCACATTAACAATAACGCCGGGAGTGGAGTAATGCATGAACGCAAGCTCAAAATGGCTGTCGTAGGTGGCGAGGAAGCCGGGAACATAAGCGCCCATGTCCTCGATGCCTGCGCCGTATTTCATACCCAGCACTAGGCCGTCGCCGGTAAGGCTGGTGGGCGCGTTAAGGTATTTGCCTGCCATTTCGGGGAAGTACTCGGCAACCATCTCGTCGTTTTTGGCGAAGGAGCCCGCGGCCAAAACAACGGCGTCGGCATTCACGGTCCAAGTGGTGCCGTCTTTACCCTCGGCCTTCAGACCGGTGATGCGGCCGGACTCGTCCTGAATCAGGTCGGTAACGGGAGTGCCGTAAATAATGCGGCCGCCCTGATGAGTAATGCGGTCGACCAGGAACTGCATGGCAAAGCCTGCGCCGCCTTCATAGCAGCCGGGGGCGAAGAAGGCGTAGTTGTACATGGGCTTGACGTTCAGGCTCATCATGCCTACGCCGATGTTGGTCATCCAGTCGGTCATCCAGCCGGCGGTGACGTA
The DNA here is from genome assembly GCA_964504285.1 of uncultured Pseudoflavonifractor sp. Taxonomy (GTDB): domain Bacteria; phylum Bacillota; class Clostridia; order Oscillospirales; family Oscillospiraceae; genus Pseudoflavonifractor. The sequence continues at coordinate 11,626 of CAZDDZ010000081.1, read as the reverse complement.
CATCTGCTCCAGCCACTTAAGGTCGGGGTCGGCAGCCACAGCCTCAGGGTCCATACGGGCAGCCAGCTTGGGCTTATACTCCTGCCAGCGGCCAAAGGTAGCGGTTTCCTCGCGGCCCATGCCCCAGTTGGCAAAGACCTGAGAATCCACGTTGAAAATACCGCCGTAAGTCAGGGGCATACAGCCGCCGGGAATGTCGGTCTTTTCGAAGATAATAATGTCCTTTACGCCCTCCTCAAAAAGACGGGCGGCAGCAAAGAGACCGGCGGTGCCGCCGCCCATAATGGCGACCTGCACGTTTTCCTCTACGGTTTTCGCCTCAACAGGAGCGGTAACGGCGGTGTTAAAATCCTCTACGCGGCCGCCGGCCATCTTAATGGCCTGAGCCACGCCCTGCTTAATGGTGTTGGAGGTAATGGTAGCACCGGAAACGCCGTCCACGTTAATGGACTGGTGCTCCACAATGCGGCCGGGTACGCGCTCTACGGCATAGGTTCCCACAGCAACGGTCTCGTTGTTGGAAGGAACGCTGACCGAGAGAATTTTTCCATCCTTAAACAGCGTGGAAACAACCACCGTGCCCTCGTGACCGACCATGTCCACGGTGTAGCGGCCATCGGCCACAGTGCCCGCCACAGCGGCCTCGCCTCTGGCCTCGGCCAGGGCGGCAGCCACGGCTTCCTTTACGGCGTTGCTGGTGTAGGTAGCGCCGGAAATAGCGGCGACATCTTCCGAACCTGCGGTTTTAATCGCCTCAGGCAGCTGCTCCAGAGCCTTGGTGCCGATGTCGGGGGTTTCATCCTTACCCTCAAGCTCCACGGCGGTAATGGTGGCGGAATCCACCGTTACCTTAGCGGTAACAGTGCCGCCAAAGCCCTGGGCGGAGGCGGTATAGGTGCCGGCGGTGTAGATACCGGCGGGAGTCGCGCTGGGGGAGGTGCTGGGCTGGGCAGGCTTGGTGCAGCCGGCAATGGAAGCCAGCATGGACAGAGCCAGTGCAAGAGCCAAAATACGGTTCTTTTTCATACAATCCTCTCTCTTTCTCTTTTAATTTTCGCTTTTATGGTATTTTTAGAAGCTAAAATACGTTTAAGCTTTTTTAGGATAGAGGGTAAAGTGGGTTTACTGTCAAGAAAAAAACGATAATTTTTTGACAATTGGCTTTTTTCACAAAAAAGGCGACCTCCCTTTTGGAAGGTCGCCTAAAAATAAGGTGCAAATTTTTTGTGTGCGTTTTATTTCATAATACCCAGAGCATGGCGCACCGCCACGGGGCCCACATACAAGCCGGCTGCAAGGCAGGAACCGCAAGTGGGGTAGCGGTCGTTTACAATGTTACCCAGAATCAATTCACCGGCGCCGTAAAGATTAGGGATAGGGGCGTCGCCCGACAAAATTTGGCCAAATTCGTTTACCTTAATGCCCTTTAAGGTTGCATTGGGAATCTCGGGAGAGAGTGTGCTCATATAGTAGGGGGCAGTGGTAATGGGTGCCATAGCAGCTGCGGGCACACCGAATTCGTCTACACCGCCGGAAGCCTGCACTGCATTATAAGCGTCCACGGTTTCTTGCAGTGCCACCGGATCAATTCCAGCCAGCTTGGCCAGATCTTCCAGCGTGTCTGCCTTCACGGTCAGACCCTCGGCAACGCTCTCCTCCAACAGGGGAATAAAATTGGGTAAGGAGGAGTCCATAAGGGTGTGCGCCACACGCTCGGGTTGCGCTACAATATTGCGCATCTTAAGGGGGTCGATTTCGCTGGTAAAGCGCTTGCCCTGCTCGTTGACATAAAATCTGCTCAGCATGGGGGCCATGCCGCCCTTCATCTTATAGCCGTTTTTGCCATCCCAGCCCCAGGTACCGGTGATATTGTCGCCAATCATTTCGGCACCCAACTCCAGAGCCATGCGGTGTCCGTCACCGGTATTGCCAACACTGCACATGGGACGCAGTCCGGCCCAATCTGGCAGATGCTCCTGCATTAACTCTTCGTTCATAAGAAAACCGCCTGTGGCAAGAATTGTAGTACCTGCATAAATGTTATAGGTGCCCTCCTTGTCCTTTACGGTGATGCCCTTTACTGCGCCATCCTCTACAATTAGGGAGACGGCGGGAGATTCATAGCGAATTTCCACACCCAGCTTCTCAGCCTCCTCACGCATGGCCGTCATCATTCCAGAGCCTGCGCCGTCAGCAATAAAAACGTTAAAATCCTTAGTGCCAGTCATAAAATTTTCTCGGCTAAAGTTGGCTCCTGCGGCATCAATTTGGTTAAAAATTTCGGCGGACATATCTACCATATTGTCAATTAGGTCGCCGTTTACCACATTACCGCCACTCTCCTTATAAAAGGCCTTCATTTGCTCGGCGGTAAAGCCCTCGCCGGTCTCTTCGTTGATCTTAGCGCCGCAAGCCCATAAGTAACCCTCGCACAGGGCGGAGCTACCACCTGTAAAGGAGAGCTTTTCCACCAGGATAACACTTTTTCCCTGACGAGCCGCTTCAGTGGCGGCGGAAAGGCCGCCCGCGCCACCGCCGGCAACGACAAAGTCTACAGAGGTCTCCCGAATTTTAGGAGTTTCGGAGGACTGGGTGGGGCTCTGTGCGGGAGGGGTAGCGGTGCTTGGGTTTGTGGGTGCGCCACAGGCGCTGACTGTTAGCATCAGTGCGGAAAACAGTGCAAGCAGTTTCTTCTTTTTCATAATTTGTGCTCCTCTCATCTATTTTAATCCTCGGGATATAGGACGGTGCGCAGAGTATTATTGTAAAAGTCAAAATACATAAGGGCTATGGGATTTAATATATCTTCGCCGCCCATTACTGTATTTAAAGCCTTACAGAGTTCGTTTTTCTCCTGCCGCTCCATAAATGGGAACAGATAAAATTGCCGCATTTCAAGGAAATGTGCCTCATACTGACTGTACACCAAGCTGAGGTGTCTTACGGTCTCCATAACCTCACCCATGGCGGTGGGAGTGTTTTTGACCATACGGTCGTAATAGCTCAGCCAGTGCTCCCGCAGGCGGGGTTCGGACAGCAGCCGCTGAAATTCTCTCATTAGCTCCCGTGCCTTAGCGTCCATCTCTGGGGGACCGTACTGGGTATAGCCACACACCAGACACCGGCGCAGACGGTAATCCTCGCACAGTTGTTCTGTGGTCAGGCCGCCATAAAAGTCGGTGTAAGCATCCAGCAAGGCGGGGGTAACGGCGTGCTCCAACGTATCCAGCAGACTGTACCAGGCGTTCCAGCCTTCCTGACTGTCCAGGGGCTTATCTAAAAACGCCTCGTAGAGCAGTACGGCCAGTCTGCGGACGTAGCCCTTGGGGTAGTCCTCGACCAGCTTGCAGCTAAGCTGGTCTTGAATCATTCTGGGCAGCACATCATCGGCTGCCTGCTCAAACTCAGAAATACCGCTGTTGGGCGGAAGTCGATCCAGAATAGCATTAAGCCGATCTATGGTGGCCTGCTGCTCCGTCAGACGTACCTGCTGACGCATAAGCTGCTCGTGTAAAACCAGTTCAATACGCCCGCTTTCTAAGGCCTGGGAAATCTCTGACAGCGGCACTTCCAGCTCACGCAGACGGGCAATGGTAACCAGACGGCGCAGGTCTTCTTCACTATATTCACGGTAGACAAAACTACCGGCGCTGATTTTCCCGGGGGTGAGGAGTCCGCGTTCTTCATAAAGATAAATTGCCTTTCGGGTTAGCCCGGTCTGTCGCATGACATCCGCAATAGTCATATCTGCACCCCTTTTTTTTAATCTAGACTATACCCTAGGGGTAAAGTCAAGAAAAATGTTATTTTTATCACAAATTTAAACAAACATGCATTGCCCGCCGCATATCTCAGCGGTGGGCAATGCATGTTTGTTTAAATTTATGATTACTCCCCGTCAGGGAGGCCGGAAAGCCACCGGCGGGCCATGTCAAAGCCGTGACTGACGGCGGTGGTGCGGATGCGTCCCCGGCCGGTGGCCAGGTGAAGCTTGCGCAGGCGGGTGCCCTCCGGGGTGGCAAGCGCTACATAGACAAGCCCCTCAGGGTTGCCGCGCTCGTCGGGGCCGGGGCCTGCCACTCCGGTAAAGGAGAGCGCCAGGTCGCACCGCAGCGCCTTGCGTGCGCCTTCGGCCATGGCGACGGCAACTTCGCCGCTGACCGCCCCATTTTCCCGCAGCAGGTCGGCGGACACGCCTAAAACAGTCTCCTTGACCTCATTGTTATAGCTTACAATCGCACCCTTGAAGGAGACAGACGCACCGGGCAGGTCGGTAATCCGCTTGGCGGCAAGACCGCCGGTGCAGCTTTCGGCTGTGCCAAGGCTCATGCGGCGCAGCTTTAGCTGCGCCAGCACTACCTCCTCCAGACTTGCCACGTCGGCACCGTAAACCAGAGGGCCAAACATTTGGCAAAGCTCCTTTTCCACCGGAACAATCAGCGCCATAGCGGCACCCTCGGTAATGGCCTTGGCGGTAATGCGCAGCTCCACCTCGCCGGTTTTGGCGTAGGGAGCCAGGGTGGGATTGTGCATGGCATTCATTTTCTCCCGCAGCTTGTCCTCCACCGAGGATTCCCCCATGCCGAAAATGCGAAGGGTGCGGGACATGATGACCCCGTCCGAAAGGTTTTCCAGGTATGGCACCGCCCGGTAGCGGAACATGGGCTCGCACTCTGAGGGGGGGCCGGGAAGCATAATAACGTGTACGCCGTCCGCCTCAAAGGCACAGCCGGGGGCGGTGCCCCAGTCGTTTTGGAGAATGGTGCAGCCCTCGGGCAGCCACGCCTGCTGAAGGTTGTTTTCAGTCATTTCCCTGTCCCGGTGGAGACGGCCGAAATAATCCCTAATGCGCTGGGCCGAGTCCTTGTCGTAGGACAGCCGCTTGCCAAAGCAGTCGCACAGCACGTTTTTGGTCAGGTCGTCGCAGGTGGGGCCCAGGCCGCCGGTGGTGATAATAATGTCGGCCCGGGTTTTGGCCAGATTCACCGCGTCGGCCAGCCGCTGGGGATTATCCCCCACAACGGTGTGGTAATAGACATTAATACCAAGAGCGCTGAGGCCCTTGGAAAGCATTTGAGCGTCCGTGTTGCAGATGTTGCCCAAAAGCAGCTCTGTGCCGACAGAAATAAGTTCCGCGGTATGGGACATAAATACACTTCCTTAAAAGAAAATAAAAAAGAAGAAAGAAAAAAGGGAGGCTACGGAAGAAAAAACGGTGTAAGTGCGCAAATAATTTTTTCTTTTTTCACTTTTCTTTTTTCCTTTAACCGGCGCTGATGCGAATGCGCTCAATTCCCTCTACCGCGTCGTCTACCAGGGCTTGAATATCCAGCAGAGCCTCGGCTGCTTCCAGCTCCCCCGGGAGGGGCCGCAGGCGGGGGTGGCGGGGGGTAAAGACAGTACAGCAGTCCTCATAGGGGAGAATGGAGGTTTCAAAGGTATCAATTTTCCGGGCGATGGTGACAATTTCCTCCTTGTCCATGCCCACCACAGGGCGAAGAATGGGCAGGTCGCACACGGCGGTGGTGGCTGCCATGGCCGCCATGGTCTGGCTGGCCACCTGACCCAGGCACTCGCCGGTGACGATGGCTCCGCACCCCGTGCGGTAGGCCACCCGGCAGGCAATGCGCATCATAAAGCGGCGCATGAGCAGGGTAAACAGTTCCTCCGGGCAGGAGCGGCGCAGCTCCTCCTGAATTTTGGTGAAGGGGACAACGTGCACCGTCAGCCGACCTGTCCAGCCGGTCAAAATTTTGGCCAAATCCAGCACCTTTTGCTTGGCTTCCTCCGAGGTGTAGGGGTAGGAGAAAAAATGGACCATTTCCAGCTCCAGCCCCCGTTTTGCCATCATCCACGAGGCCACGGGGGAATCAATTCCGCCGGAGAGCAGGCTCACCGCCTTGCCCCCGATGCCCACGGGAAGGCCGCCCGCGCCCGACTCGGCGCCGGCGTGGACAAAGGCGGCATAATCCCGCACCTCCACCTGGACAACCAGCTCGGGATGGTGCACGTCCACCGTTAAATGGGGAAAGGCGTCGTGAAGCTCGCCCCCCACATACTGGGCAAGCTGGATGGAAGTCATGGGGAAGGATTTGTCGGCACGGCGTGCCTCTACCTTAAAAGATTTTGCGGCGAGAAGCTGCTCCCGCAGATAGGTCTTGGCGGTCTCCAGCATGACATCCTTATCCTTGTCGCAGGCCCGCGCCATAGATAAACCCACAACGCCGAACAGCTTTTTCATGGCGGCGTAAGCCCCGGCTATATCGCAGCTGTCGTCCTTGGGCTCCACATACATGGTAGACTGCTTGGTGTAGACCTTAAAGCTGCCGTAAGGGCGCAGCCGCCGGTGGGCGTTGGCAACCAGCTTGTCCTCGAAAGAGCGGCGGTTCAGGCCCTTGAGCACCAGTTCGCCCAGCTTGAGTAAAATCATTTCGTTCAAATGTAATTTCTCCTTTTTATAGACGGACGGGGAAAATAAATTGATGTGCTATCGTTTAAAATATTCGCTGGCCCTGTACTGAATGGCCTCGGCCAGATGGTGGGCGGCGATTTGGTCGGCGCTGTCCAGGTCGGCAATGGTGCGGGCAACCCGGAGAATGCGGTCGTAGCTCCGGGCGGTAAGCCCCAAGCGCTCATATGCGCCCTTCATAATGGCACGGCTTTTTTCATCCAGCGCGCAGTGGGCTTGAAGTTCGGCCTGCCCCATGTGGGCGTTGCACTCAGGACCCTCCTTGCCAAAGCGGGCGGTCTGAAGAGCCCGGGCGGCGTTGACCCGCGCACGTATCTGGGCCGAGGTCTCCCCCGTGCTGCGCTGGGAGAGCTCGTCGTATTCCAGGGAGGGTACCTCCACATAGAGGTCGATGCGGTCGAGGAGTGGGCCGGAGAGCTTGCCCAGATATTTTTCCACCTCCTGCCCCCCGCAGCGGCAACGACCCGAGGGATGACCGTACCAACCGCATTTACAGGGGTTCATGGCGCATACCAGCATAAACCGGGCGGGGAAAACCGCGCTGCCCGCCACCCGGGAAATTTGAACCACACTGTCCTCCATAGGCTGGCGCAGGGTTTCCAGCACTTCCTTGCCAAATTCGGGCAGCTCGTCCAAAAAGAGAACGCCGTTGTGGGCCAGAGAAATTTCACCGGGGCGGGGAATGGCTCCGCCCCCCGCCATGCCCATGGCTGAAATGGTGTGGTGGGGCGCACGAAAGGGGCGCTGGGTCAGAAGGGGCTGCTCCTTGGTGGTCAGCCCCATGACTGAGTGAATGGCGGTGGCTTCCAGTGCCTCCCGCTCCGTAAGATCGGGCAGGATGGAGGGAAAGCGCCGGGCCAGCATACTCTTGCCCGAGCCGGGCGGGCCTACCATGGCCAGATTATGCCCTCCCGCAGCGGCGATTTCCAGAGCCCGCTTGACCCCCTCCTGCCCCTTGACCTCGGCGAAATCGGGGCCCAGATAGCCGCCGTGTGCAGGGGTCCATGGCTGGGCGGGGGTAATTTTTTCTTCGCCGGTAAAGTGCTTTACCAGCTGGGTCACGGTTTCCACCGGGTAGACGGTCAGTCCGCTTGCCAAGGTGGCTTCGGCAGCCGAGTCGGCGGGGACATAAAGGGTGGTCTGCCCTGCCGCCTTGGCGGCTAAAGCCATGGGGAGCATACCGGTTATCGGTCGCAGGGCCCCGGAGAGGGAAAGCTCGCCCACAAAGCCGGCGTTGGGGTCTTTCACGGAAATTTGTCCCCCGGCGGCTAAAATACCCACCAGAATAGGCAGGTCGTACATTGTGCCGCCCTTCTTGCGGTCGGCGGGGGCCAGATTTACCGTAATGCGGGAGACGGGAAAGGAAAAGCCACAGTTTTTAATGGCGGCCCGTACCCGATCCCGGGCCTCCTTTACGGCGGTATCGCCCAGACCCACAATATCGAAATTGGGCAGACCGCCAGAGAGATCGCACTCGGCGGTGACTTCATAGCCCATGACACCATGGAGACCCAAGGAGCGTATTTTTTGAACCAAGGCCCAACGCCCCTTTCTTCTCTGATAAAAGTATTATATGCTATCCGCCTGCGCATTTCAATGAAAGACCTGCCAAATTTCGGACGGTGTGGTAGAAAAATGTGTAATTATGGGAAAAGTATAGGAAAAAAATACGGTTTGGTGGAATATTCAATTTACAAAAAGAGCGTTTGGTGGTAGAATACCATGAACCGTTTAGGGCGACCGTTGATGGAGACCGACGGGAGTTTCCGTCGTACTCCATCAGCGGTTGCACGCACACAAATAAGGAGGAATCGTTTATCATGGCAAGAAAATTAAAGACCATGGACGGTAACACCGCGGCTGCGCACGTATCCTACGCGTTTACCGAGGTGGCGGGTATTTACCCCATCACTCCGTCCAGCCCCATGGCGGACTCTGTCGACCAGTGGGCCGCCGCAGGCCGCAAGAATATTTTTGGTGACACCGTTAAGGTCATTGAGATGCAGTCCGAGGCCGGCGCCGCCGGTACCGTGCACGGCTCTCTGGCTGCCGGTGCGCTGACCACCACCTACACCGCATCCCAGGGCCTGCTGCTCATGATCCCCAACATGTACAAGATCGCCGGCGAGCTGCTCCCCTGCGTGTTCCACGTCTCCGCCCGTACTGTGGCGACCCAGGCGCTGAACATCTTCGGTGACCACTCCGACGTTATGGCCTGCCGTCAGACCGGCTTCGCCATGCTGGCCGAGACCAATACCCAGGAAGTTATGGACCTGGGCGCTGTTGCTCACCTGGCCTCCATTAAGAGCCGCGTTCCCTTCATCAACTTCTTCGACGGCTTCCGTACCTCCCACGAGATTCAGAAGATCGCCATCTGGGATTACGAGGACCTTAAGGACATGGTGGACATGAAGGCCGTGGAGGAGTTCCGCGCCCGCGCCCTCAACCCCGAGCATCCCGTTATGCGCGGCTCCCACGAGAACGGCGACATCTTCTTCCAGCACCGCGAGGCTTGCAACAAGTTCTATGAAGCAGTGCCTGAGATGGTCGAGGAGTACATGGGCAAGGTCAATGCCAAGCTGGGCACCGACTATCAGCTCTTTAACTACTACGGCGCTCCCGATGCCGACCGTGTCATCATCGCCATGGGCTCCATCTGCGACGTGGCCGAGGAAGTCATCGACTACATGAACGCAAACGGCGAGAAGGTCGGCCTTTTGAAGGTTCGCCTGTACCGCCCCTTCTGCCCCGAGAAGATGCTGGCCGCCATTCCTGCCACCGCCACCAAGGTTGCCGTCCTCGACCGCACCAAGGAGCCCGGCAGCCAGGGCGACCCCCTGTATCTGGACGTAGTCACCGCGTACGCCAACGCCGGTCGTCAGGCCACCATCGTGGGCGGCCGCTACGGTCTGGGCTCTAAGGACACCCCCCCCTCCAGCGTGTTTGCCGTGTATGAGGAGCTCAAGAAGGATGCTCCCAAGCGCCAGTTCACCGTGGGCATCGTGGACGATGTCACCGGCACCTCCCTGGAGGAGCAGCCCGCCCCCAACACCGCAGCAGCCGGCACCATCGAGTGCAAGTTCTGGGGTCTGGGCGGCGACGGCACCGTGGGCGCCAACAAGAACTCCATTAAGATCATCGGTGACCACACCGATAAGTTCGTGCAGGCCTACTTCCAGTATGACTCCAAGAAGACTGGCGGCGTGACCATCAGCCACCTGCGCTTCGGCGACAAGGCAATCCGCAGCCCCTACTATATCAACAAGGCTGACTTTGTGGCCTGCCACAACCCCTCCTATATTATTAAGGGCTATCCCATGGTCCGCGACGTGAAGCCCGGCGGTATTTTCCTGATTAACTGCCAGTGGACCGCCGAGGAGCTCGATCACCACATGCCCGCCGTGGCCAAGCGCTACATTGCCAAGAACAACGTCCAGGTTTACACCATCAACGCCATTGACCTGGCCATCGAGATCGGCATGGGCAAGCGCAACAACACCATTCTCCAGTCCGCCTTCTTCGCTCTGGCTAAGGTCATGCCCAGCGATCAGGCCATTAAGTTCATGAAGGACGCCGCCACCGCCTCCTACATGAAGAAGGGCCAGGATGTGGTTGACATGAACCACAAGGCTATTGACGCCGGCGCCACCGCTTTCAAGAAGTTTGACGTACCCGCCACCTGGGCCGACGCTCAGGATGAGGCCGATACCTCCAAGCTGGCTGGCCGCGACGCCACCGTAAAGATGGTCAAGAACATTCTGGAGCCCGTTGCCAAGATGCAGGGCGACAGCCTGCCTGTTTCCGCCTTCGTGCCTCATGCCGACGGTACCTTCGAGCAGGGCGCTTCCGCTTACGAGAAGCGCGGTGTTGCCGTGACCGTACCCGAGTGGAACGCAGAAAAGTGCATTCAGTGTAACCAGTGCTCCTATGTCTGCCCCCACGCCACCATCCGCTCCTACGCGCTGGACGACGCCGAGATGAAGAGCATCCCCACGGGCACCAAGACCGCTCCCTTCAAGGCCGGCGCCGGCAAGGACAAGTATCAGTTCGCCATTTCCGTCAGCCCCCTGGACTGCATGGGCTGCGGCGTCTGCGTGAAGACCTGCCCCGTTAAGGCACTCGAAATGGTGCCCCAGGAGAGCCAGGCTGCCGAGCAGACCGTCTTTAACCACATGGTTAGCAATGTCACCGTCAAGGACGACGTGGCCGACCTCAAGACCGTCAAGGGCAGCCAGTTCAAGACTCCCTACCTGGAGTTCTCCGGCTCCTGCGCCGGCTGTGCCGAGACCGCTTATGCCCGCCTGATCACCCAGGTTTGCGGCGACCGTATGTACGTCTCCAACGCCACCGGCTGTTCCTCCATCTGGGGCGGCCCCGCTGCTACCTCTCCCTACACCGTGGACAAGTGCGGCAAGGGTCCCGCTTGGGCCAACTCCCTCTTTGAGGATAACGCCGAGCACGGTCTGGGTATGCACCTGGGTCAGAAGGCCATCCGCGAGCGCCTGATGGACAAGGTTCGCGCCATGACCACCGACGAGCGCGCCTCCGCCGAGTTTAAGGCCGCCGCCGAGACCTATTTCGCCACTGCCAATGACGGCAACGCCAACACCCCCGCCACCGACGCTCTCGTCAAGGAGCTGGAGAAGGCCGCTTCCGCGGGCTGCCCCACCGCCAAGGAGGTTCTTGCTCAGAAGGAATACCTGAACAAGAAGTCCGTGTGGATCTTCGGCGGCGACGGCTGGGCCTACGACATCGGCTACGGCGGTCTGGATCATGTTCTGGCCTCCGGCGAGGACGTGAATATCTTCGTGTTTGATACCGAGGTGTACTCCAACACCGGCGGTCAGGCCTCCAAGGCTTCTAACCTGGGCCAGGTTGCCCAGTTTGCCGCTGCCGGTAAGGCCATTGGCAAGAAGAGCCTTTCCGAGATCGTCATGCAGTATGGTTACGTCTACGTGGCCCAGGTGGCCATGGGCGCCAACGCCCAGCAGACTCTTAACGCCATCCGCGAGGCTGAGGCCTATCACGGCCCCTCCCTGGTTATCGGCTACGCCCCCTGCGAGATGCACTCCATCAAGGGCGGCATGACCAACTGCCAGAGCGAGATGAAGAAGGCCGTGGAGTGCGGCTACTGGAACATGTTCCGCTTCAACCCCG
>CAZDDZ010000080.1:0-12478 GCA_964504285.1 uncultured Pseudoflavonifractor sp. | reverse complement strand
GAATACAGGTTCTTAGTATGCCCAAAGTGAGAAACCTTATGAATGCTCTGTGGCAAAGAAACGGCCGGTATGGATTTCTCCCCCGGAGCTTCTGCAAAGCATTTACCGCCTCGGATGTGCCGTACGACGATTTGCACGGGTAGTTACTACGGATATCACACCACATTTTTCGATGGATTTTACCGTTCATGTCGAAAACGCTACCACTCGTACAAGCGCCCCCCTTTTTTAGGATAGGCTTGCTATAATCAAAACGTCTATTGACCGGCGCATCCGGTTGAAAAGGGGGCGGCGGACGCCGCCAAGCCCGGCGGCCCGGCCGAACCAACCAATTACAGGAGGAATGGAATGACATGAAAAAACGATTACTCAGTATGCTGCTGGTGGCCTGTATGGTCCTCACCCAGCTGCCCACGGCGGCGCTGGCGGCGGCCAGCACCAGCGTGAAGGTGGGCGGGGTGGAGATGGTCAATGCGGAAAAGACCACAACCTATCTCAAAAACGGCGCTGCCGCCCTGGGCGGCAGCGAAAGCGACCATAACGCCAAGCTGACGTGGAGCGGTGACACCGCCACCCTCACCCTGAAGAATTTTGTCTACACCGGCGCGGGCGGGGACGCGGAGTCCGCCGCCATCTACGCCAATGGCGACTTGAATCTGGTGCTGGAGGGGGGAAGCGCGGTCACCCACAGCGGCGGCGGCAGCAGAAGCGATGGTGTCTATGTGATGGGCGCTCTGACCATCTCTGGCTCGGGCAGCCTTGTGGCCATCGGCGGTACGGCCACCGACGCCAGCTGCGGCATTTACAACGGCGGAGCCCTCACCATCAATGAGGGGACGGTCATCGCCACCGGCGGCACGGCCATCATCAGCCACGGTATTTACAGCGGCGGAGCCCTCTCCATCAACACAGGGACGGTCATCGCCACCGGCGGCGCAGTTACAGACGCTGGGAAGAGCTACGGTGTTAGAGCCGAGGAAACGGTCAACCTCGCCGGGGGCGTCACCGTGACCCGGGCGGGGATAAAGGGCAGCAGCTACGGCGGGTCTAACCGCTACGCGGTGTACGGGAAAACCGTCACGCTGACCAATGCCCAAATCGCCGGGGCGGTGGGGTATAACAGTAGCTTCGGCTTGCTGACCTCACCCGGCCCAATTACAGTAGACACCAATAAAAACACCATCGGCACCGGCACCACCCCTGCCACCGGCGCGGTGATTGTGCCGAATGGTTGGAGTGCGGAGAATATCAAGACAGAAGTACAGACTTACGCCGCAGACACGACCATCTCCGCCGACACCGCCGTGGTCACGGCGGGCGACAAGGCCATCACAGTGAACGGTGGGGTCGCTCTCACCATCGGCAAGGACAAAACCCTGGTGGCGGTGTCCTTGGCGGAAGGCGGTACCAGCTCCGCAGGCATCGACTCGTCCAGTGATGTCGCCTTCACGGTGGAAAACAACGGCTCCCTTGTGGCCGTGGGCGGGTCTTGCAGCGGCAACGGTAAGGAGAGTCAAGGCATGAAGGGCGAGGCGGGGCTGACCCTCTCCGGCAGCGGCTCCACCCTGGCCGTGGGCGGCCCGGTGTCGGGATCGACCGCGGATGCTTACAGTATGGGGCTCTATACCCCCGGTGGGAAGACACTCAGAATCACCGACGGAAAGGTCACCGCCGTGGGCGGCACTGTGGTCAGTAGTACTAGTAGTTTAACCGTTGTCAGCTATGGTCTGGGGGCAGGCGCGGGCGGCGGCACGGGCGGAACCGTCGCCCTCTCCGGCACAGGAACCTCCATTTTAGCCGTGGGCGGCGTGGCGACAAGAAGCGGATCTGGCGCAGAGAGCTACGGCATCAGAGGTAATAGCATCGCACTGGGCGTCACCACCGGCGTGGCGATGGGCAACACGGCGGCCATGAGCAATGAGCCCACCTTTGAAGGGGGTTCCAGCATCACCGCCGGGGCGCATACCGGCAAGTTTGCCGCCTGGGGCGTGAGTTTGCCCAAGTCCGCCACGCCCACGGCAACCACCACCACCGTGGCCCGTGCCTCCGCCACTGCCAAAAGTGTGGACTTTACCCTGACCAACGACCCCGCGTATGCGAATGGTCAAAGCTGGAAGGTATACGCCTTGAGCACCGGCGACACGCAGGCCACTGGCGTCACCGCTGCCAATGAGGGCAATAAATTGACCCTTTCTCATGCCACCGCGATTCCGGATAGAACCTATTATGTCGCCGTCACCGAGGAGGGTAAGGTGGAATCCGACCGGCTGAAACTTACCGTCAGCAAGGCGGCAACACACAGTCTGTCCTACGGAACCCAAAGTGTGAATGAAAGAGGTGTCACTGCGTCCGCTGACCCCCTCCCCACTTGGTCGCCCGACGAGAACGGCCCCGAGCTTGGGGAGACCGTCAACATCGACGTCAAACTCACCGGTACCCCTGAAGCCACCGGCACCCAGACCGTTGGTCTCAGCGGTGTGGACGTGGACACGCAGACGCTTTCGGTGACAGCTGGCACCGAGGTTAACGAAACCAAAACCTTTCAATTTACGATGCCGGACAAGGACGTAACCCTGAACGTTACCAACACCTATTCCCCTCCCTATGTCCCCTCCGACGACTACACGCCGCCTCTGGTGACCGAGATTAAGCAGGGCGGCAGCATCACCGGCAACAATCTGGACCGCCTGATCTCCGGCAAGAAGGAGCTGACCGTCACCGGCGCGGACGGCGCCAAGCTGGTGTTCGACACCGACGCCCTCAAGGGCATCAACGATCAGACCTCCGGCAGCATCAAGGTGGAGATTAAGGACGTGTCCTCCGATCACCAGACCACCCACCAGGGCAAGACCGTATTCACCCTCACCGTAACCTCCGGCAGCAAGACGGTGAGCAGCTTCGGCGGCAGCGTCAAGGTCTCTCTGCCCTATACCCTCAAGGACGGCGAGAAGGCCGAGGATGTCACCGTCTGGTATCTGGCCGAGGACGGCACAATGACCGAAATTTCCGCCACCTATGATGCGGAAACCAGCCTCGCCACCTTTACCGTCACCCATTTCTCCAAGTACGTGGTGGGCGTGGAAGTGCCTTGGGTCAATCCCTTCACCGACGTGAAGGAGGGCGACTGGCACTATGACGCGGTGAAATACGCCCATCAAAAGGGCCTGTTCTCCGGCGTGACGGACACTACCTTCGCCCCCGACGCGTCCATGACCCGGGCTATGCTCTGGGCCGTGCTGGCCCGTCAGGCCGGGCAGGATACCTCCGGCGGCGCGAACTGGTACGAAAAAGCCCAGGCGTGGGCCGTGGAGCAGGGCGTCTCCGATGGCCGCCAGCCCACGGGCGAGATTACCCGCGAGCAGATGATTACCATGCTCTGGCGGTTGTCCGGCTCCCCCGTGCTGATGGACTATCCCGGCCTGAGCACCTTTGACGACGCGGGCGATATTTCCGGCTACGCCCAAAAGGCCATGGCGTGGGCGCACCAGAAGGGCCTTGTGGAGGGCAGCGGCAACGCGCTGATGCCCAAGGCAAACGCCACCCGCGCCCAGGTCGCCTCCATCATGATGCGCTACTGCGAGAGCGCGGCGAAGTAAACAGACCCATCGCTTTAACGGGGCGGACGGATTTTCCGTCCGCCCCGTTTGCTGCGCTCCAATCCTCGTGTGAACGAAACCTCGGAGTACACTTGAACTTTATGGTGCGACCCGTTATGATGGGAATATAAAATAGTTCGTGCGGGGTGGGGAAATGAAGGAAGAAAAGCGGACTGCAATCTACTCCCGAAAATCCAAATTTACCGGCAAGGGCGAGAGCATTGAAAATCAGATTGAGCTGTGCCGGCAGTACATCCGTCTTAATTTAGGAGAAGCTGAGGCGGCGGAGGCCTTGATTTACGAGGACGAGGGCTTTTCCGGCGGTAATTTGCAGCGCCCACAGTTTAAGCGGATGATGACGGATGCCAAAGCGGGCAAGCTCTCGGCCATTGTGGTCTACCGACTCGACCGAATCAGCCGCAACATCGGGGACTTTGCCGGACTGATTGAATCCCTCAACGACATGAAAATTTCCTTTGTCTCCATCAAAGAGCAGTTCGATACAAACTCGCCTATGGGGCGGGCCATGATGTACATTGCGTCGGTATTTTCCCAATTGGAACGGGAAACCATTGCCGAGCGCATTCGGGACAATATGCACGAGCTTGCAAAAACCGGCCGCTGGCTGGGCGGCGTGACGCCCACGGGATATACCTCCGAGCAGGTGCAGCGCGTGACGGTGGACGGCAAGACGCGAAAATCCTGCAAGCTGAAAATTGTACCGCAGGAAGCGGAGCTGGTGCAGCTGATTTTTGCGACCTTTTTGGAAACACGTTCGCTGACCGGCGTAGACACGTTTTTACTTCAGCGCGGCTGCAAGACCAAAAACGGAAAGAATTTTACCCGCTTTGCCATCAAAGGAATTCTGACCAACCCCGCCTACGCCAAGGCGGACAGCGCGGTATGGGACTACTTGACGGAGCAGGGCGCGGAGCTGTTCGCGGAGCAGGAAGGCTTTGACGGAAGCCGCGGTGTGATGGCCTATAACCGCACCGAGCAAAAGCCGGGCAAGACCAATCAAATCCGCCCTGTTGAGGACTGGATTATCGCGCTGGGTGCCCATCAGGGGCTTATCGGGGGAGCTGACTGGGTCAAGGCGCAGCACTTGCTGGCCCAAAACCGCGACAAGGGCTATCGCAAGCCCCGCAGCCATGTGGCGCTGCTGTCCGGCCTGCTGGTATGCGGCGACTGCGGGGAGTATATGCGCCCTAAGCTGTCTAAACGGGCAAACGCCGCCGGGGCGCTGATTTGCTCCTATGTCTGTGAAATGAAAGAGCGCAGCCATGGGCAGCGCTGTAATATCCGCAATGTGAGCGGAAATCTTTTGGACAAAATGGTGATCGAGGAAATTAAAAAGCTGCCCCAAAGCGACCGCCAATTTATGCAGTATTTAAAGCAGGGGGAGCAGGTCCTTTACGGCAACCGGGAAGAGCATGACCGGCAGCTGGAGCACTTGGGAAAATCGCTGTCGGAAAAAGAGCAGGAAATTAGCACCCTGCTGGATACCCTTGCCAAAGCGGGTGGCACTGTGGCCGAGGATTATTTGCTTAGGCACATTGAAACGCTGCACAGTGAAGCCGAAGGTATCCGCAGGCAGATAGGGGGACTCCGGAAATTAACCGCAGGCCCTGCCATGCTGGATATGCAGTTTGACCTGCTGCGCCAGATGATTACCTCTTTTGCCGCAACTGTGGAGACCATGACCGTGGAGCAGAAGCGGGCCGTCATCCGCACCTGTGTAAAAAAAATTATCTGGGACGGCGAAAATGCCCATCTCTACCTCTATGGCAGCGAGGGTGAGGTTGATTTCTCAGAACTGGCTGATTCAGAAGAGCCGCTGGGTGAGGATAGCAAATGAAATACTGATGTATTTTCGCTCCCAACGAAAGCTCCAGGGTGAGGTTTCTCTTTCTGACAGTCTGGATGCGGACGGGGACAGCAATGCACTTTCCCTCATGGACGTTATTAGTGTAGACGATGATATGTTGGAAAATCTGGATGCCCGAGACTCCTGCCTTAAGGTGCGCCGCTGTGTCAGCAAATGTCTAAACGATCGAGAGGCCATGATTATCGGCCTGCGCTATGGACTGGGCGGGCGCAATCCCCTGACCCAGCGGGAAATTGCCACCAAATGCGGCATTAGCCGCAGTTACGTATCTAGGCTGGAAAAGAAAGCGCTGGAGAAGTTAAAGGCAGAGTTTGAGAAGAACGAGAAATAGTATAAAACCAAGTAATGACTCACAGTCGGCGTACAAAACGCACTGTGAGTCATTACTTTTTGACATCGTGGTGACAGCACGCTCCGTGCTCGTAATAGATAATAGCGCCTTATGCTGATGAATAAAAGGAGTAACAAGCCTTTTAACATTAACCACGAACGCCAAAGCACCCACACTAAGTAGGCATACATCGAAAGCAATAAAAATGGAAAAAAGTTCTATTTGGTAACCACCTTTCCCCTTGAAGTTGGATTTGGTAACTGAAACGGCACGCGATATGTATTAGTATATAATATACAAAAATAAAAACTAGAATCCTCTTTTGTTGTAAAAAAGTCCTTGTTGGTTGTCGACGGTGCTTAAACGGGAGGTGAAGTGCAGGAATATTTCGATAATACATATAAAATATCCTGGCAAGAGAAACTGGCACCCCCAAAGTTTAATGCAGTAAAAAATCAACCAGTAGGAGGTATATTCATGAACAAAAGAAAAAGGAAGCTCCGCTTAAGAGGGGAAAAGCGCTTGCTGGCACTAGCACTTTCCTTGGCAATGATTTTTGGCTGTTCCATGGTAGGGCAAGCGGCAGAAGTAATTTCTGCTGTTGACTCGGGGTACAGTGCAAATTCTATCCCGACCACGACATTGGGTAACCGGCAGACGCTCTTTAATGACGGATGGCGGTTTCATCTTGGTGATGAAGCCCGTGCGGGAGAGCGTGAATTTGATGATTCTACATGGAGAAGTTTGACATTACCGCATGATTGGAGCATCGAATTGGATTTTACCCATAATGTCAGCAGCGAGGTTGGACATCTGGATGGGGGAACAGGATGGTATCGAAAGACCTTTACGCTCCCGGCTGCAATGCAGGGCAAGCGCATTAGTATTGATTTCGGCGGCGTATATATGGATAGCTATGTGTATATTAACGGAGAGCTGGTTGGGAATCACCCTTACGGCTATACCCCGTTCTCCTTTGATATTACAGAAAAAGTCATCTGCGATGGCGTAACGGAAAATGTTATCGCCGTAAAAGCAATTAACCAAATTACGCACAACGTAATGGTTGAAACTACAAGCCGGTGGTATTCTGGTAGCGGAATCTATCGGGATGTCTATTTGACAGTGACCTCGCCTGTCTGTGTAGACAGATACGGAACCAAAATTACTACCCCAAATTTGAAAACAGAGTACGACACCACCACTGATACAGGGAATGTTACCGTAAAGGTGGAAACGACTGTGCGAAACGATACAGATTCCCCACAGTCGGTGGTAGTTAAAAGTTCTATTCTGAATGATTCTGACGATAGTCTTGCCGGGGCACCCGTTGAGGCTCCGGCAGTGGCGATTCCCTCAAAAACCGCACAGGCCATTTCACAAACCATTATGGTGGCAGATCCAGCGTTATGGACTGTCACAACGAATCAGCCAGCGCTTTATAAACTTCATACTGAAGTGCTGGTTAATGGCGTCGTTACAGACAGTTATGATAGTCGCTTTGGCTTTCGGTGGACGGATTTTGATGCCAACGAGGGCTTTTATCTAAATGGCGAGTGGATGAAACTTCAAGGTGTATGTATGCACCACGACCAGGGAGCGCTGGGTGCTGTCTCCAATTACCGTGCGGTGGAACGTCAGATGCAAATCATGAAGCGGGCCGGTGTAAATGCAATTCGTGTTACACATAATCCCGCCTCGGAAGAACTGCTGGAAGTTTGCGACCGAATCGGTCTTATGGTGGTTGAGGAGGCTTTTGACAGCTGGGGCGCTAATCGTGGTAAAAAAATCTTTGACTATGGCCGCTTTTTCAGTAAAATATGCACTGACCCGCGGGCGGAGTCCGGGGAAACCTGGGCAAAATTTGATATTAAGACAATGGTAGACCGTGGGAAAAATTATCCCTCCATTATTATGTGGAGTATCGGCAATGAAATCAATATTGATATCTCTTCCGACTCGGCACTAGGGACGCAAACCGCCCATAATCTGGCATCTTGGGTGAAAGAGATTGATACCACGCGTCCGGTCACCTTGGGCGATGATAAGTTGCGCGGAAATATGTCCGACACATCCGACAACCTGATTGGCACACATATGGAAAATACATTTGCCGAGGTGGATGTGGTTGGGTTTAACTATTCAGAAAACCGCTATGATGCCGTTCACCGTGATTTTCCCAATATGATCTTGTACGGCTCTGAAACATCCTCTGCGACAAAGAGCCGCGGAAGCTATTCTGATCCGCAGTCCACAAGCGGTGCGCAGACCTTGCCCGGGAATCGGCTTTCCTCTTACGACAACTCTTGTGTCGGCTGGGGCAGAACTGCAAGCGACTCTTGGATTCGAGATCGTGACCGAAAGTTTATGCTAGGTCAGTTCGTATGGACCGGTTTCGATTATATTGGTGAGCCCACCCCGTGGAACCAGAGCTTTGATGCACCACCCAAGAACTCTTACTTCGGCTTTGTTGACACAGCAGGATTCCCCAAAGATGATTATTATCTTTACCAGAGCCAGTGGAGCGATACGCCGATGGTTCACATTCTCCCGCATTGGAATTGGGAAGATGCTGCCCTGAGAAATAAAGTTTTGGTGGGTGGGAAAATCCCGGTTCGCGTTTATTCCAACGCAGCTAAGGTGGAACTGTTCTTTAAAGCATCTGGAGATAACACGCCTGGAATAGGTGTCTCGCAGGGAGTTAAGTCGTTTGATTTAATTATGCCGTATCAAAATGCTACGGCGGAGCAGAACGTCACCTATCAGGTAAGTCATGAAAATCCCAATAAGCTATATTTGGAATGGCTGATGGAATATCGTGCCGGAACACTTACCGCTGTCGCATATGACAAGAACAATACGGAAGTTTCCCGCGATAGTATAACCACCGCAGGTTCGGCCAAGAAGATTCAGCTTACGGCTGACCGTCAGATTATTAAATCAGATGGCCGTGACTTATCTTATATTACGATAGATATTCAGGATGAAAATGGAAATTTTTGTGCAACTGCCGAAAATCTTATTAACTTTAATATCAACGGCAACGGGCGAATTGTAGGTGTAGATAATGGAGACGCCGCCACTTGGGAGCGATACAAGGATTATAGTGGTGCTTGGAGACGGACTACTTCAGCCGGTAAAGCACTGGTCATTGTGCAGTCAACGGAAGAAGCGGGGAGTTTTACGCTTTCTGCCACATCTGGAGGGTTAGTGGCGGACAGCATTACCTGTTTCACGGTTGCCTCTGACAATGATTTGAATGCTGTTATCGGTTATGAGACATCCGATATCCATATGCGAGCAGGAGAAACGCCGAACTTGCCGCAGACGGTGGTCGCGGTTCGCGGCAACGGCACAAAAGAAACAATGACTGTTACCTGGGCCCCGCTTCCTGACTTGTCTCATTATGGGAAATACGCGATTGAAGGCCTGGTAGAGGACGGTGGAACCGCCGTGCTTACTATCTATGTCTTGGGTGTTGCGGCAGTAAAGGAAACTCGGCTTCTGACCTATATTAATACCATTCCGGCGTTGCCGTTGCGGGTTCAATTAATTTTAAGTGATAAATCCATTGAAATGGCCGATGTTACCTGGCCTGCAATTACAGCTGCGCAGGTTATGTCGGTAGGCGAATTTGAGGTGCTTGGAGCAATAAGCGGATATCCGGAGCTTAGCGCCAAAGTGATGGTTAGAGTGACGGACCAAGTTGTAAAGACTAACGTGGCACTGCGTGGGACGCCCATAGCGCTACATACGGGTGATAATATCATCGCCATGGTAGATGGGCGGCAAGAGTATAGCACCAGCCGTGCTGACCGCTGGTCCAATCGAGATAGCCCTGACACAAACGAGTGGGTTCAAATTACTTTGGATGGAACCTACACCGTAGGAGAAATTAACCTGAATTTCTTCACTGATGACACGTATAGCGTTCCCTCACAGTTACTCATACAACACTGGGATGGCCTGAATTGGGTAAATGTGCAAAATCAGAGTAAGACGAGTGGCTTTGTTGCAAATCGGACTGTAGGCCAGAACCCGGGTGATAATGTTATTACATTTACCCCGGTAGCTACTGACCGCATCAGGATCGTAATGGATCAGACAGGCAGCAATAAGCTGGGAATAATTGAATTCCAGATTTTTAGCAATTTACTGATTCCGGAGTCTACAGCCCAACTAAAGGACATCCAAATCAACGGTGTTAAACTGGGTGGTTTCTCCACGGATATTTTGGAGTACACAGTCGACCTTGGTTCGGATACCGAGCTTCCAATCGTAACGGCACAAGCCGAAGGGCTCGGAACGTATTATATCGTACAGGCGATAGACTTAGACTCTAGCGCAATCATTGTTGTAACTGCAGAGGATGGAAAGTTAGAGCGTACCTATACTATCCACTTTAAAAATAGTGTGCCCCAGCTCTCTGAGGTAGCGATTTCTGCAGCTCAAACTACGTTTGAGGTTAATTCTCTGATTCCGCTGACAGTGACTGCCACATTGCAGGATGGGACAGCGCTGACCGCAGAGCAATATACAGCTCAATATGAATGTGTGCCGGCTGAGACGGGCGGGACAGGCCTCGTGACTGTTGACGCACAGGGACGAATTGAAGCGCGGCAGGCCGGAGGTATATATCTCACGGCGAAGGTCACGTACTTGTCCCGAACGGTAAATTCACCCCCATTGCTTTTGTCGGTTACGCCGTCCACCACGCCGGTAGTCGTAACTTCTTACGAGAGCTTGGAGGTAGCAACGAATAAGGGGGTTGCCCCCGTATTGCCCGCACAGGTGACTGCAAATGTGAGTGGGAGTTTCCCAAGGAAGTTGGATGTGGCTTGGGACGAGATTCCCGCCGAAAGTTATGGGGTATACGGCAGATTTGCCGTTCAAGGAACAGTTGAAGGGCAGTCACTTCGGCCGTCTGCAACAGTAGTGGTTCGAGATTTGATAAAGACAGAAAAGGTCTCCACCGCCACACCGTATGGAGTTATTCCGGAGCTGCCTGATACCATCACGGCGTATTATAGCGATGGAACTCCGTTGACAGCTCAGCCGGTAGCTTGGGAGAACATGACAGAGGCTATGTTCCGCAGGGAGGAAGGCCAGCTTGTTACCATGTTGGGAACTGTCACCGTTGGAAACACGGAATTGTCGGCAGAGGCCTCCATCCGTGTCACCAGTGCTGACACCGTGGTTACACGCAATTATCTTGAGCAGGACAATGGGTACGAGATGGTCTGTGCCATTGCTGCCCGTACCAACGACGTTCCTTATTCCAATGACCGCGTCACTAAGCTAAACGACGGTCTCGTCTCTTTCTCCACAGACGAATCCCAGGGGAAAAATGTCTGGACTGATTGGGTAAGAGGCGGCGGTAGCGCAAACTGGATTGGTGGCATTATTGCCGACAACGGACAGATTTCGCAGAGAACAGTGAATCAGATTAAAATCGGGTTCTACGATGAGGGCGGCGCTGCAGGCGGCTGCAATGTTCCGCAGAACTATCAGGTGGAATATTACGTTGGCCCAGAGGACTTTGTCATTCCAGCGCATAGCGACACCAATAACCCGCGCGGGCATTTTGAAAGCCTGCCCAGCCATCCCTTTAACAATAGTGCGAATTGGCAAGAGGTCGCGTATATCGGCGGTATTCCGTCCCCGGTAAAGGGCGCGATGACGGTTGTAAACTTTGTACCGGTGGTTACCAGCGCTATCCGCATTAAAATGACACCAAAATCCGGAGACAGCCTGGGTGTTACCGAAATTCAATTCTATGGATATAGCGCCTCTGTCGCAGTTGCAAAGAATACCAACGACATCGCCTATTCCAATGATCGTGTTACGAAGCTAAACGACGGTATTGTCTCGTTCTCCACAGATGATAGTCAAGGCAAAAACGTCTGGACTGATTGGGTAAGAGGCGGCGGTAGCGCAAACTGGATTGGCGGCATTATTGTAACAAAGGGTACTGTAACACAAACATATGTAGATACAGTCAAAATCGGGTTTTATGACGAGGCTGGTGCGGCTGGCGGCTGCAATGTTCCACAAAGCTATCGGGTAGAGTATTACGTTGGCCCTGAGAATTACTTAATTCCTGAACACAGCGACGTAAACAACCCACGCGGACATATTGGCAATTTGAGCGGGCATCCCTTTAACAACGAGGTGAACTGGCAAGAGGTTACGTATACCGGCGGAGTGATACCGGCACCGGTTAAAGGGGCGATGACAATTGTTGGTTTTGATGCTGTAAAAACTAGCGCAATAAGAGTTTTCATGACACCAAAATCTGGAGACAGTTTGGGCGCCACGGAAATTCAGGTTTTTGGCAAAACAGCAAATCTGGAATCAACAGTAGCCGACCTTGGCATCCAGGTAAACGGCAACGCGCTTACAGGCTTTACTTCGGGTATGCTGGAGTACACCGTAACGGCGGAGGCAGGAACAATACCTGTAATTACCGCCAGTGCGGGCAACCATGCGGCAATTACCATTGTACAGGCGGATTTTGACTACGGGACCGCCAAGGTCATTGTAACGCCTGAAAACCGTGATTTAGCTCTAAGCAAAACATACTTAATCCATTTCCAATAAAAATAGCGAAAAGAGTGATGCGGCAGGTAAACTGCCGCATCACTCAGCTTGTCAAAAAACTGC
>CAZDDZ010000079.1:0-13221 GCA_964504285.1 uncultured Pseudoflavonifractor sp. | reverse complement strand
GGCTCTCCTGGGTGGTGCGGATGATGGTGGGCAGGGTCATGACCACCAGGGTCAGCGCACCTGCCAAAAGGGAAGTTCCCAGGGAGCAAAACTGCACGAAAAAGAGCATGCCTACCAGACCATAGATAATGGATGGAATTCCTGCCAGGGTTTCAGTGGCAAACTCAATGGCCGAGACCAGCCGTCGGTTCTTGGCGTACTCGGTGAGGTAGATGGCAGCACCCACCCCCAACGGCAGTACAATGACCAGAGTAACCGCCACGATATACACGGTGTTTAATATGTTTGGCAAAATACCGATTGTATCCTTCAAATAGCTGGGCTTGGTGGATAACAGCTCCCAGGACACATGGGGCAGCCCCCGGTAGAAGATGTACCCAATTAAAAACACCAGCAGGGCGCAGGTGAGGAAGGCGCAGAAATAGAGAAAGAACTTAAGGGTTCTGTCGTACACCCGCCTTCCGCCCGACAGCGGTTTCATTTCCATCAGTATACCATTCCTTTTCCCAATAATAAAGGAGCAATCCCGCTCATTAATTCCGCTTGCTCTTGAGCAGGGCATTGAGCACCACATTAATCAGCATAATGAACACAAAGAGCACCAGCGCAATGGAAAAGAGGGCCTGTCGCTGTAACCCGGCGGAATAGCTCATTTCGCTGGCAACGGCGGTGGTGAGAAAGCGCACCGACTGAAAGAGGGAAGGCATATTGGCCACGTTACCCGCCACCATCATGACAGCCATTGCCTCCCCGATGGCGCGGCCAATGCCCAGCACCACCGACGCGGCGATACCGCTGGAGGCTGCGGGAACGGACACGCGGAACACGGTTTCGATATGGGTGGCGCCCAGAGCCAGGGAGGCCTCCTCATATTCCCGGGGCACCGCCTTGAGGGCGGTTTCGGAGACGCTGATAATAGAGGGAAGTATCATCACCGCCAACACAATAATAGCCGAAAACAGGTTGGCTCCGTCGGGCAGACCAAAGAGCGTGCGCACGGCGGGCACCAACACAATCATACCGATGAGACCATATACCACAGAGGGGATGCCCGCCAGCAGCGCCACCGCCGGGCGTACCACCGCCGCCAGTCTGGGGGGCGCAACCTTAGCCAAGAAGATGGCAGTCATCAGACCCACAGGCACACCGATGACGATGGCACCGGCGGTACCGTAGATGGAGGTAAGGATAAAGGGCAGAATACCGAATTGAGGGTCACTGGCGGTAGACGCCCAGGTTTGTCCGAACAGAAAGTCGATGATTCCAATTTCCCGAATAGCCGGAATGCCCGAAATAATCAGATATACGCTGATGAAAAGCACAAACCCCACTGCAATCAGGCCGCAAAAAAGGAAGACGGCGTTCATGAAGCCCTCTAATGCCTTGAGCGCGCTTTTCCTTTTTGAGGGTTTTAAGGTTTTTTGTTCGTCCATGGCGGTATTCGCACCTTTCCGGTAAACGCGGAAAAGGATTCTTCGGCCTTGGAATGGCGGGGATTTCCTTACCATTCCAAGGGGAGCGAAGAACCGTTTTCCGCTATATTTTTAGAACCTGTCCAGTTGAGTTTTTGCTGTGAAGCACAGGCTCTTATTTTCCTGCGGGTACTGCACCGGCGGCGGTAATGATGGGGGCAGCCTCGGCAGAGAGGGCGTAGTCCAGGAAGGCCTGAGCCGCTGGGGAGAGAGTTACCCCCTCCTTGGTGACCAGCACGAAGTCACGCTGCACAGCATAGGTGCCGTCCAGGACGGTTTCCTCGCTGGGAGCCACACCGCCCACGGTGAGGGCTTTGACCGTATCCTTCAGGGAAGAGAGGGAGGCATAGCCGATGGCGTTGGGGTTAGACCCCACGGTGGCAATTACGTCGCCGGTGGAGGTAAGCTCCTGGTTATAGATGCACTTTTCGGCGGTCTTGGTGATGGACTCGAAGCCGTCGCGGGTGCCGGATCCAGCCTCCCGGCCGATGAGGACGACCGGAGCGT
The DNA here is from genome assembly GCA_964504285.1 of uncultured Pseudoflavonifractor sp. Taxonomy (GTDB): domain Bacteria; phylum Bacillota; class Clostridia; order Oscillospirales; family Oscillospiraceae; genus Pseudoflavonifractor. Next base: position 11,242 of record CAZDDZ010000079.1, on the reverse strand, counting down.
CCGCGCCGCCTACGTCCTTCCAATTGGTAATCTCGCCGGTAAAGAGGCCGCCAATTTGCTCCACAGTCAGGTCACCCACGGTGTTCTGAGGATTTACAATAACTGCGATGCCGTCCAGGGCAACCACAGTGCCCACAAGACCGGCCGACTTTTCCTCGTCCTTTAAGGCGCGGCTGGAGAGACCGATGTCGCTGGTACCCTCTTTTACGGCGGTAATGCCGGTGCCCGAGCCGGTGGGGTCATAGTTTACGGTTACGCCGCCGTTCTGCTCCATAAACGCCTCACCCAGGGAACCGATGACCTTTTCCATGGAGGTGGAGCCGTTGGTATTTACCACACCGGAGAGCTTGGCGGGGTTACTGCCGGAGGAGTCGGGGTTTGCAGAAGAGCTGCCGCCCTTATCTCCGTTATTTGCACAGCCGGCAACCAGACCGGCGCAGAGGGCCAGGGACAGACCCAGGGCAATCAACTTACTCTTTTTCATGTTTGTGTTCTCCATTTCCATCGTTTTCATTCTGTTTGTTACACTTTACAGTATACCCACCCTTTGTAAAGTTGTCTTACAGGCTTATGTAAAGTCTGTGTAAAACAGGATTCTCTTTGATAGTTTGCCCATTTCAAGTCGTTTTTGAGAGGTGAATTTAACATTTATTATAATCTTGTTAATAAATTGACAATTTATGTTGATTTCTGTCTTCTGTTATGCTATAAATAAGGACGCGCAAAAAGGTTTTGTCCTTCACGGGCGCACATTAATTAGAGCGTTTCTAAAAAGTCGCTGTGTCCGGAATTTTGAACAAAAATTGTGCTAGGCAAGCCATTTTTCCACAGGAATCCTGGGCGGATTTCAAGGAAAAATGGCGCGGCATGGCGAAATTTTTGTCAAAAGAACGGATGCATGGACTTTTCAGAAAGGCTCTAAGATATAAAGGAGAGAATGGCTACAATGATGAAGAAGTTTAGCGCACTGCTGCTTGCCATGGCTATGGTATTTAGCCTGGCTGCCTGCTCTGGCGGCAACACCAACGCTACTCCCAGCGTTACCCCCGCAGGCAAGTTTACTCCCGGTACTTATGAGGGGGAGGCCGACGGCTTCCACGGTCCCATTAAAGTCGCCGTAACCCTGTCCGCCGACAAGATTGAAAAGGTTGAGGTTCTTGAGCATACCGAGACCGAGGGCATCGGCGCTGCCGCTCTGGCCGCCGACAAGCTGCCCCAGTCCGTGGTAGACACCCAGTCTGTCACCATCGACGCCATTGGCGGCGCAACCCTCACCAGCGACGGCTTTATCGCTGCCGTGACCGCCGCCCTGACCGCTGCCGGTGTGGACGTGGCTGCCCTGGCCCCTGTGGGCGGCGCCACCGCTGAGCCCACGGTTGAGCAGACCAAGGATTGCGACGTAGTCGTAATCGGTGCCGGCGGCGCCGGTATGACCGCCGCCATCACCGCCGCTCAGGAGGGCAAAAAGGTCATCATCGTCGAGAAGATGGAAATGGTCGGCGGCAACTCCGTTCGCGCCACCGGCGGAATGAACGCCGGTAAGACCGAGTGGCAGGACACCAACGAGTTTACCGAGGACGCCGGTGTGGAAAAGACCCTGGCTGCCGCCGCTAAGCTTGAGAACCTGGCCGAGCTCACCGCCACTGTCCAGAAGCAGTACGACGCATACAAGGCAAATCCCACCGGCTACTTTGACAGTGTAGAGCTCTTTATGCTGGACACCCTGGTGGGCGGCAAGGACGTAAACGACCACGCCCTGGTGGAGACCCTGGCTAACGGCACCGCTCCCGCCATTGAGTGGCTCTCCACCATCGGCGCCGACCTGCACAATGTGGGCGCGTTCGGCGGCGCTTCCGTTAAGCGCATTCACCGCCCCGTCAACGCCGAGGGCAAGACTGTTTCTGTCGGCTCCTACATGATTCCCATTTTGGAGAAGGCCTGCGCTGACAACGGCGTGGAAATTCTGTTCAAGGCTCCCGCCACCGAAATTTTGATGAAGGACGGCGCCGCTGTGGGCGTGAAGGCCGAGGGCTATACCATTAACGCTAAAAGTGTTATCATTGCCTCCGGCGGCTTTGGCGCTAACCTGGACATGGTCGCCACCCTCAAGCCCGAGCTGAAGGGCTTTGTCACCACCAACGCCTCCGGCATTCAGGGCGACGGTATCAAAATGGCTGAGGCCGTCGGCGCCGCCACCGTGGATATGGATCAGATTCAGATTCACCCCACCGTGGAGCAGAAAACCTCCGCTCTGATTACCGAAGGTCTGCGCGGCGACGGCGCTATCCTGGTAAATGCCGAGGGTGAGCGCTTCTGCGACGAAGTTGGCACCCGTGACGCTGTCTCCGCTGCCGAGCTGGCTCAGACGGGCGGCAACGCCTGGCTGGTAGTCGACCAGGCCATGGTTGACAAGTCCAGCGTCATTGCCGGTTACATTAAGAAGGGCTACACCGTCACCGGCGAGGATTACGCCGCTCTGGCTGCCGCCATGGGCGTGCCCGCCGACGTGCTGCCCACCACCATGGACACCTGGAACGCCGCTGTGGCTGCCGGTGCCGATGCCGAGTTTGGCCGCACCAGCTTTGCTAACCCCCTGGATACCGCTCCCTACTATGCCATTCAGATTGCCCCGGGCGTGCACCACACTATGGGCGGCCTGAAGATTAGCACCAACGCCGAGGTACTCACCGCCGACGGCGCCGCTATCCCCGGTCTCTTTGCTGCCGGCGAGGTAACCGGCGGCGTCCACGGCGCTAACCGCCTAGGCGGTAACGCAGTGGCAGACTTTGTGGTCTTTGGCCGCATCTCCGGCACCTCTGCCGCCGCTTACGCCAAGTAAGAAATTTTCCCACAAGCTGCAAAAGCCCGCCCCAGCCAATTGGCTGGGGCGGGCTTTTTATCATGTATGTACCTGCTTATTGGAACTCTATATCCCCAACCATGTCTTTAGCTCCACCAAATCGGGCGAGATATGGACATGGGGGTAATCGGCAAAGGCCTCCGCCCGGGTAGTACCGTTGAGGACGGCGCAAAAATCAATCCCGGCCCGGCGGGCGGCCTCTGCGTCAATGACGGTGTCCCCGCAGTAGAGTACATCTTCCGCTGCCGCGCCCAGGGTTTCTATGGCAGCCCTCAACCCCTCCGGGTCCGGCTTATGGGCAGAGACTAGGTCGCCGCCCAGAATGACGGAAAACTCCTTGTCCAGCCCGTTCCCTGCCAGAGCGGCCTTTAGGGTCGGGGTGTGCTTGGTGCTTACCACCGCTGTTTGCACACCAATTGCCTTAAGGGCGTAAATCAACTCGGCCGCACCGGTGCAGAGGGGCACCCCCTCTGCCTGCATGGGACGAGCCACCTCCGAAAAGAGGTTGCGGAAGGTATTGCGTCCCTCCGGTGTCTTATCCCCGGAGAGGGCGGTGTAGGCATCCTCCAAAACCATGCCCACTGTCTGCCGCACTGCCTCACGCTGGGGCAGCGGGTAGCCCATGGTACCCATTCCGTGAGTAAATCCCGCAAAGATTGCATCGGTGGCGTCACCCAGGGTATAGTCAAAGTCAAAGCACACAGCCTTATAATTCATAGCCATTCCATCCTTATTCATAGGCTTTCCGGCCCGCAGTGCCGGGGATACCCAGCGCATCCCGGTACTTGGCTACCGTACGGCGGGCAATGGGGTAGCCCTCCCGCTCCATAAGCTCACATAGCTTTTGGTCGGAAAGGGGCTTTTTCTTGTTCTCATCGGAAATCAGGCGCTTAAGCAAAGCCTTGGCTCCGTCAGGAGAGGCTGCGCCTTCCCCGCCACCGCCATCGGCGGCAACACCCAGACTGCGAGAAAAGAAATAGCTTAGGGGGTAAACCCCCATACTGCACTGAATATACTTATCCCTTATGGCGCGGCTGACGGTGGATTCGTGGACGCCCACCTCTCCGCCTACGTCAGCCAGCGTCATGGGCGCAAGGTGGCCCGGCCCGCGGCGAAAGAAATTTTCCTGCCGGGAAAGAATACAGCGGGCACAGTCCATGAGTGTGGTACGCCGCTGCTCAATGCTCTGCACCACCCACTTGGCTTGCCGAAGCTTTCCTGTCAGGTACTCCTTCACCTCGGCGTCGCTGTTCTCTTTCATCAGCCCCTGGTAATAGCCGGACAGACGGAGGGATGGGAAAAAATAGTCGTTGGTCAGCAGCTCAAAGTGGTCGGGAAAGCTAACCAGAATCAGGTCGGGGCTGATGTAGGCTAAATTTTCCCTGGAAGCAAAGCCGGTACCCGGCTTAGGGTTGAGAGACCGAATCACGCTTCCCGCCCGACGGGCCTCCTCTTGCGTAATGCCTAGAGTCCTGGCAATCAGGCCGTACTGGTTTTTGGCCAGCGCATCCAGACAGTCCCGTGCTATCCGGAGTACCGTCTCATCCTCGCCTCTGCGGGTAAGCTGGAGACAAAGGCACTCGGAAAGGCCTCTGGCCCCCACGCCGGCAGGCTCCAGGGACTGTACTAGGGCAAGTGCCTGCTCCATCCTTGGCTCCGGACAGTGGGCTGCAGCGGCCAGTTCGGGTACGTCCTCGTCCAGCCAGCCGTTCTGATTGAGACTTTCCACAATAAATTCCGCTGCCGATAAAAGCCCCGGGTCGGTCTCTATGCTCCGCAGCTGGGAGAGGACGTAACGATAGAGATTTTCCTCCCCGGTCTCCACCCCGCCGTAATTGGCCATAGGGTCGGCGTCCTCGTCGCTGTCCTGCCGGTAATAGGCTTGGTTTTGCACATCGGTAGACTCCAGCCACTCCAGCTTTCGCCGCATAAGCGCAAGGTCGTCCGCAACAGCGGTTTCCTCCAGCTCCAAAAGCGGATTTTCCTGGGCGGTCTCCTGAATGTATTCCAGCAGCTCCTGAGAGCCCATCTGCAAAATTTCCATGGACTGAAGCATACGGGGCGACAGAGTTTGGCTCTGCCTTAAATCCATATTTAACTCCACACCGTATCCCTCCTTCGTTAGCCTTTCTAACGCACCAGAGCGCGTGGGCACACAGTGCCCACATGCGCGTACAATAGCGACTGCGCAGTTATTGTACCGCAACCGCAGGTTGCGGTATAATATGCCATCGGCGCGTCCCGCGCCGTGGCTAAAATCCCAGCGCGTGGGCACAGAGTGCCCACATGCGCGTACAATAACTGCTTTGCAGTTATTGTACCATAAAAAGAAGGACAGGTCTATTGGCAGTTACTTTCATCCGGGTTTTCTTTCACCGTGTCCAGCAAGTTCTTAGCACCGTAACGCAAGCAGCGGCGCAGGCGGCGTTCGCCCCGCTTGATGTTGCGGGAGACGGTAGACTTGTCCACCCCAAGCCTGTCCCCAATTTCCCGCATATTCAGCCCCTCGCCATAATAGAGCAGCAGCGCCTGCCGCTGCTTATCGGTGACGTCCTCCCGCAGAGCAGCCACCAGATTGCGCTTGAGTCGCTGATGGCTTTCGGTGTTATCCTCCGCCATGGTGCGGGAGTAAACCGCCATATCCGCCGCATAGGCGGTGCCCCGTCTATATCGTGTATTTGGCATTGCGCCGATACCCCCAGTCATAATATCGTTCCGTAAATACCGCCAGGTCTCTGGTTTCCCGCCACATGGTCTCCAGCATTTTAATGCGGTCGTCCATGCAGAGGCGCTCCACGTCGTTTTCGATGTCTGCGCACTGCTCCTGCAACTGGGTAATCCTTACCCGCAGGACTTGGGCCTGGGCCCGGTATTCTTTTGATAGCTCAATTAGGGTCATTTCCCGCTTCCTTTTCCTCTTGTTTTTTCTCTCCTGCCCGCATTGGGGACAAAACGTGCCGTCCTTCTCCGCTTCCAGGGGGTAAATTTCCCCCCGACAGTTGCGGCACCAGGCCGCAGGTCGCTCCTGCTGACCATCCCGCAGCGGGTTTTGAAAATTTTTTGTCTTTTGTTCGTGATTTATGGTTGACAAAGCGCCTCCCTTCTGGTAGAATAAACTTCGCTGTGGACGAGCTGAAACGCTGGTGTAGCTCAGTTGGTAGAGCAGCTGATTTGTAATCAGCAGGTCGGGGGTTCGAGTCCGTCCACCAGCTCCACGGAATGAAATATGGAGGAGTTCCCGAGTGGCCAAAGGGGGCAGACTGTAAATCTGTTGCGTCTCGCTTCGGTGGTTCGAATCCACCCTCCTCCACCATAGAAACGGTTATCCTTAGGGATAGCCGTTTTCTTTTGTTTGGCTCGTCTTTTTATAGAACTGTTGTTCCATCACCCACTTAGAATAACACCTCTGCTTCCAGAGTGCAATACACCTAAGGGAATTTTTTAGAACAACTGTTCGTATATTGTCCCATTCGTGGGACTAAGCCTTTCGGCTGCGTCGGTTTATAGAGGGCGCGATTCTTAGTAGTTCACCGGTTTTCCGGGATTTGCCCATAAAAAATGGTTGACCGGCATTTCTGCCGGTCAACCATTTTTTATTCTTAGAAGTCTGCACTGCCCACGGTGCGGGGGTGGGGCAGAACATCGCGGATGTTGCCAATACCGGTGAGGTACATAACCATGCGCTCAAAGCCCATGCCGTAGCCCGCGTGCCTGCAACCGCCGTAACGACGCAAATCCAGGTACCACCAGTAGTCCTCCGGATCCATACCCATCTCCCTGATGCGGCTCTCCAGCAGCTCCAGTCGCTCCTCACGCTGACTGCCGCCGATGAGCTCCCCAATGCCGGGCACCAGACAGTCGGCTGCGGCAACGGTCTTTCCGTCGTCGTTCATGCGCATATAAAACGCCTTGATTTCCTTGGGGTAGTCGGTGACAAAGACCGGCTTTTTAAAGTGCTGCTCGGTGAGGTAGCGCTCGTGCTCGGTCTGGAGGTCGACACCCCACTCCGCCTTGTACTCGAACTTTACGCCCGAGTTCTTCAATATTTCCACCGCCTCGGTATAGGTCACCCGGGCGAAGTCCGAGGTTGCCACATGCTCGAGGCGCTCCATAAGACCCTGATCCACAAAGGAGTTAAAAAATGCCAGCTCGTCGGGGCACTTCTCCACAACGGTCTTAATGACAAATTTAATCATAGCCTCAGCGTTGTCCATATAGCCCGAGAGGTCACAAAAGGCCATTTCCGGCTCAATCATCCAGAACTCGGCGGCGTGGCGGGTGGTGTTGGATTTTTCGGCCCGGAAGGTGGGGCCAAAGGTGTACACATCGCCAAAGGCCATGGCAAAGTTCTCGGCGTTGAGCTGACCGGAAACCGTAAGGTTGGCGGGCTTGCCAAAGAAGTCCTGGCTGTAATCAACGGTGCCGTCCTCGTTCTTGGGCGGGTTCTCCATGTCCAGTGTGGTGACCTTGAACATCTCACCCGCACCCTCGCAGTCGCTGGCGGTAATGATGGGGGTGTGAACGTAAACAAATCCCTGCTCCTGGAAGAAGGTGTGAATGGCGTGGGCAGCCACCGAACGCACCCGGTAGGCAGCCGAGAACAGGTTGGTGCGGGGGCGCAGGTGTGCAATCGTGCGCAGATACTCCACGCTGTGGCGCTTCTTTTGCAGGGGGTACTCGGGGGCGGAGGGGCCCTCAATCACCACGGAGGCAGCCTTAATTTCCAGGGGCTGCTTGGCCTCGGGGGTGAGGACGATGGTGCCGGTAACCGCGAAGGCGGTGCCCACATTCTGGTGAGCAATGTCCTTAAAGTTATCTACCACGCCGTCCTCAAAGACGACCTGGAGGTTTTTGAAGCAGGAGCCGTCGTTGAGCTCAATGAAGCCAAAGGTCTTCATGTCCCGAATGGTGCGCGCCCAGCCGCAGACGGTAACCGTCTTGCCGCCAAAGGCGCCCTGGTCGGCGAAAAGCTGCGCAATTGTGGTTCGTTTCACTGGAATTTCCCTCTCTCTTTTGGTTTTGCATAATTGTTATATATTATAGGGAAGTTTCAGTGATTTTACAAGTATTCTTTTCTTGGCGGGGTAATCTTTTAGCCAATTGAGCGCAACTGCCATTCCGAACCAGGGCGCACACTGGTGAGCAATCCGTTTCCCCTTTCTTCTTCCACGCTTATCTCTATCTCATTGTTACCTTGTTATGCCTCCGGCGGGTTACTTTCCGAGCGGAGGAAAGTAACCAAAGTCCGTCGGGGTTGCGACCCCGAACCCCATAAGTCCATGGCGGCGGTACGATTCAAGTAGTGCCCTTTGTAGGGGCGCACACTGTGCGCCCGCCGTTGCCCCTTTTCTGGCCATCCGTCCAATTGGTGTCGCTACCGCTCCTTGCTGCCACTATCGATTCACACGGTAACCTGTCAGCGCCAGCAATTTAAGGGGTGCAAACAACGCCGCCATCGGTGCGGCAGAACCGCTATACCCTGGCAGGCACTGTAACCTTGTAAGGGGGACGGCGCGTCTGGGAATCCGCGCCCTACGAAGGGCTTGGCGGTAAACTTGCATTAAATTTTGATTTTTTTCCCCATCAGCCAGCCGAGCAACGTGCCAACAAGAGCGGCAGCAGCCCATATCAAATAAACGCTCCACTCCATCGTGTTCCAGCCGTGCCCCGACAGAACTCTCAGCAGTGCATAGAACGTCACCAGCGTACAGATGGCTGGAATCAGCCCCAGCAGCGCGGCGCGCAAGGTTTCACCCTTCAACTTAACTGTCAGCATCCCCTGTGTAACCCCGCAGATTGCCGCCAGTCCCAGTGGAACACAAACCAGCAGCATAAAAATTTCTATGGTCATCTCCGCACACCCTTTCGCCATCAGTATAACTGTCTCAGCCGTCCTTGTCCAGTTCCAGAACAGGTCAACGCACGCACCATCCGCCGCTTTTTATTTTTACCTTGCTTCCCCTTGACATCTCCACGCCCAAGTGCTATTTTATAAGCACAAGTTCGTTTCTTAAGCAAATACTTAGGAGGTGGTTCTTTGACCCAGCGGGAACGGGAGCTTTTAAAGCTCATTGAGGCAGACCCCATGATTGCCCAGCAGGATTTAGCAAACCGCCTGGGCATTACCCGCAGCTCGGTAGCAGTGCATATCTCCAACCTGATGAAGAAGGGCTACATCGCCGGCAAGGGCTATGTGCTCCGCTCGGCCTCTTACGCGGTAGTGGTGGGCGGCATTACAAAGGACATCGGCGGGCGAGCCCTGGCTCGGCTGGTTCCACGGGATTCCAATCCGGGCAAGGTGCGCATCTCTCTGGGTGGTGTGGGGCGAAACATCGCTCACAACATGAGCCTGCTAGGGCTGGATGTGCGCTTCCTCACCGCCCTGGGGGACGACGAGTTCTCCCATGCTGTGGCGGCCTCCTGCGGGGAGCTGGGCATCGACATTTCCCAGGCCCTCCCCGTACCCGGCGCAGCCACCTCTACCTATCTCTTTATCTCCGGGCCTGACGGGGATATGGAGCTGGCCCTCAACGATATGGAGATTTTTGACCATGTTACCCCCGCCTATCTCCAGTCCCGCCGCGCTCTGCTGGACAACGCACAGCTGGTGGTGGTGGATACCAACATCCCCGTGGAGAGCATTCTCTGGCTCTGCGCCAACGTAAAGGCCCCCATCTTCGCCGACCCGGTCTCCACTGTGAAAGCGGTAAAGCTCAGGGAGGTACTCGGTAAGCTCCACACACTCAAGCCCAACCGCATGGAGGCCGAGCTTCTCTCTGGCGTGACCATTAGCGACGAGAAGAGCCTAGCCAAAGCCGCCGACGCCCTGCTGAATACCGGTCTGCGCCGGGTGTTTATCAGCCTGGGAGGCGACGGGGTGTACGCCGCCGACCAAGAGCGCCATCTGCATCTGCCCTGCGTCAAGGGTGACATGGTGAACACCACCGGCTGCGGCGACGCCTTCATGGCCGCCCTGGCCTGGGCCTATCTGGAGGGCACCGACCTGGAGAATACCGCCCAGGCTGGCCTGGCCGCCTCCGCCATCGCCATGGAGGGCGTGGAAACCATCAACCCCAGCATAAGCGCAGATTTAGTAAAAAGCCGCATGTAGGGCAGGGGCTTGCCCCCGCCATGTAATATAAAAATATTTGGAGGTAAACAATATGTCTCTCAACAAGTATCTGGACGTGGCCCCCGAGGTCGCCGCCGCCCTTGCCGCGGGTAAGCCCGTGGTAGCCCTGGAGTCCACCATCATCTCCCACGGCATGCCCTATCCCCAGAATGTGGAGACCGCCCTGAAGGTAAACGCCATCATTCGCGAGAACGGCGCCGTGCCCGCCACGGTTGCCGTCATCGGCGGCCAACTGAAGGCCGGCCTTACCGACGAGGAAATCGAGTATCTGGGCAAGAAGGGGCTCTCCGTCATCAAGGCCAGCCGCCGCGACCTGGCGGTGCTGGCCACCCGGGGTGAGGACGGAGCCACCACCGTTGCCTCCACCATGATGATCGCTCACATGGCAGGCATCCGGATTTTTGCCACCGGCGGAATTGGCGGCGTACACCGCGGGGCTGAGACCACCATGGATATTTCCGCCGACCTGGAGGAGCTGGGTCAGACCCCTGTGATGGTGGTCTGCGCAGGCGCCAAGTCCATTCTGGATCTGGGTCTCACCCTGGAGTATTTGGAGACCAAGGGCGTGCCTGTTATCGGCTTCGGCACCAAGGAGCTGCCCGCCTTCTACACCCGCAAGAGCGGCTTCTCCGTGGACTATCAGATTAACACACCTGAGGAACTGGCCGCCGCTTTCCACGCCGGGCAGGCGCTGGGACTGAAGAGCGGTATGCTGGTGACCAATCCCATCCCCGAGGAATACGCCATGGATGCCGAGGTGATCGGTAAGGCCATCGACCAGGCCATCAGCGAAGCCAAGTCGAAGGGCATCCACGGCAAGGAGACCACCCCCTTCCTGCTGGCTAAGGTAAAGGAGCTCACCGGCGGCGACAGTCTGGAAAGCAACATTCAGCTGGTATTCAACAACGCCCGCGTGGCCGCTCAAACTGCCGTGGCCCTGGCAAAGCTGGACAAGTAAGAACCGTATTCATAGCCTCTTCTTTCCCCGTTTATCGGAAGTACGCGCAAAACCCGGCCGATGCTATACGCACCGGCCGGGTTTTTTCACAGACTAAGCCCCTTTGCTATACCGCCTCATACCCCCGGCACGGGTCGGGAGGCAGTTCTTCTTTCTTCTCCAGGGGCCACAGGGCCAGGGAGACGCCGAAGATAACTGCCCCGATAATCGCGATGGCCTGAATTTTGTTGTCCTTGAGCCAGCATATGTATGTCTCGTCAATGGGCAGCTTGCCGCTCTCGGCCAGCTTGAC
>CAZDDZ010000078.1:0-13254 GCA_964504285.1 uncultured Pseudoflavonifractor sp. | reverse complement strand
CACGCTCCCGTTGGGCGCATAGCCGGGTCGATAAGCCGTCACTGCGCGAAAAATGTCTTGGGCTTCGCCCAACTGTTTTTTCGTCTCCGTGCCGTCTTATCTCCCCTATGCGCCTACGGGAGCGCTTCTATTTTTTCCCTTTTGTCTGCTGTCGGAAGGGGGCGGGCAGGTACTCGTCGGCATCGCTGGAGCCGGTCATGTACTGCATGCGCTCCCGCATTTTAAAAATGCAGTCCTCCTCGCTGGCCCGGCCAAGCACCACATCCTCGGCAAAGGCACGGCAGGATGGGGCTCCGCAGGAGCCGCAGTGGAGGCCGGGAAGCTGGGCTTCCAGCGCTTCAATTTTCAGCAGCTTTTCCATGGCTGTGGCTCTGTCCTCATCCAATACGAAGGCGGGTACATATTGAAGCTCCACATCAATTTTTACCACGTCCCGTTCAATTCCTTGGAAGGAAAAACGGTTGCGAGAAACGGGCAGACCCTTCATAAGCTTTTTGACCCTCATTTTAGCGGCGTAGGGGTTTTCCACCGTCAGGCAGCCCCCGACACAGCCCTGTACACAGGCGTTAAGCTCAATAAAGTCGGCTTCGGGCAATCTGCCGTCCTCAATTTCCTCCAGCATACGAATAACGTTTTCAATACCGTCCACCGCAACATAACGCTCGCCCATACGGGCGGCGGATTCCCCGCCACAGTAAGCCCAGCCCACGCCCATAATACCGGCAGAGGAGAGGGGCTTAAGCACCTCGTTTTGGAGCGCCTTCATAGGTGTGAGCAGCTTTAAATACACGTCCCGAATGGAAAAGGCGCCGTCCAGCACCGGTTGTTCCATAGTGGTGGGGGAGTGGGAGGCGGTGACCTTAGCCGAGCAGGGGACAATGGAAAAGACCCCAATTTCATCGGGCCTTAGGCCGGTTTTCTCCGCCGCCTCACGGCGGGCCAAAATGGCGGCCAGCTCGGTGGGGGTGATAACGGGGGCAATATTGGCGATGAGCTTGGGAAAGCGCATGCGGATCAGGTGCATGACGGTAGGACAGGCCGAGCTAATCTGGGGCATGACCCGCTCTATACCGCCGGTGATACACTGGCGCTGATAGTCGGACACCAGTTCGGCGGCCTTGGCCACCTCGTACACCTGCTGAAAGCCAATTTCCAGCAGACCGTTTAAAATAATATCGATGTCATCCATATTCTGAAACTGGCCGTAGAGTGCAGGCTCGGGGAGGGCTACGTTGTATTTAAACTTTCCCAATCCATCCAGCGGGTCGCTGACTGATTTAATAGCCTTGTGCGGACACACCCGAATACAGGTGCCGCAGTCGATGCAGCGGGCGTTTAAAATAGCGGCTTTACCGCTGCGCACTCGAATGGCTTCGGTGGGGCAGCTCTTGATGCAGGTGGTGCAGCCCAGGCACCGCTTATATTCCAGCACGACAGAGTGCTTCATGACTTCACCTCCGATTGTCATGTGGGGCGAGCCTCCGCCCTACAATGGGATGTTAATTCTCATGGTCACCGTAGTTCCCACGCCCAGCGCAGTTTGAATATCCATCTTGTCCGAGTATCGTTTCATGTTGGGCAGACCCATGCCCGCGCCAAAGCCCAGGTCACGGGCAATCTCGCCGGCAGTGGAGAAGCCCTCCTCCATTGCCCTGCCGATGTCAGGGATGCCTGGGCCCTGGTCAATCATGCGAATGGTAATGTGGTCCATGGAAATTTCCACCTCGGCCCGTCCACCGTCGGCGTGGATGACCATGTTGATTTCTCCCTCGTACATACAGATGGAGGCCCGGCGAATGGTTTCGGCAGGAATGTCCAGCTTTTTCAGGGTCATTTTCATTTTGCTGGAGGCTTCACCCGCGCCCACCAGGTCGCCCCCCTCCACGGGAAAATTAAGCTTTATGGTTTCCATGGGCTCAATCCCCCCTTAATCCGCCCAGATAGAGCAGACCGCAGGCGGTGTACATCTGCTTGGGGGAGGTCATAACCACAATGTTCCGCTCCCTGGCCAGAGTAATAATACTCTCCTCGGGCACCTTGCCCCGGACGAAAATAACGCACTTCATGTCCACCATGTCGGCGGTGCGGATAACCTGGGGATTGACAAGCCCGGTGAGCAGGAGAGCCTGATTCTTGACATAGGCCAGCACGTCGCTCATGAAGTCGCTGCCGCAGGCGGCAAGCACCTCCCACTCCAGGTTTTCCTCGCCGCAGAGTACAGCGGCATCCAGGATGTCTCTTATCTCGCGCAGTTTCATAGGCCATAGCCTCCCGTTTATAAGGTAGTTCTATTGTATCAACAGATGAAGCAAAAGAAAAGCATTGCTTAAAAATTCACAAATAACGACAAGCGGAAGGAGTCGTTTTTAGACCACTCCTACAATTGACAGGGCATAGCCGCTTCTATATAATGGGTATCATACTTTACCAAAGTAAAGTGAAAGCAGGAAACAAGAAAGGGTGACTCAAATGTCAGACCAGCGTGTATACAATTTTTCCGCAGGGCCGTCCATGCTTCCTCTGGAGGCGTTGGAGCGGGCGGGGGCCGAAATTACCAATTATCAGGGCTCCGGTATGTCAGTAATGGAGATGAGTCACCGATCTAAAGTCTTTGACAAAATTTTTGTGGAGACCCAGGAGAAGCTGCGCAGGCTCATGAACGTGCCCCAGGGATACAAGATTCTGTTCCTTCAGGGGGGGGCGTCGGCGCAATTCTCCATGGTGCCTTTAAACCTCATCGGCAAGACCGGCAAGGCCGACTACGCCGTCACCGGCAACTTTGCCACCGTGGCCTGTAAAGAGGCAAAAAAGTATGGCCAAATTTCGGTTTCCGCCAGCTCTGAGGATAAAAACCATACCTACATTCCCGCCCAGTCCGACCTGAAGCTGGATGCCGAGGCCAGCTACTTTTACTACTGCGCAAACAACACCATCTACGGTACCGAGTGGCAGTACGTCCCCGAAACAGGGAGCGTACCCCTGGTGTGCGACATGTCCTCCGACATTCTCTCCCGTCAGGTGGACGTGAGCAAATACGGTCTTATTTTCGCAGGGGCCCAGAAGAACATGGCGCCTGCGGGGCTGACCGTGGTGATTATCCGTGAGGATTTGGCCGGCGGGGCGCTGCCCTACACCCCCATGATGATGGATTATAAGCTGATGATTGATAAGGACTCCATGTACAACACGCCCCCCTGCTGGTGCATCTATATGCTGGGGCTGACTCTGGATTGGCTGGAGAGTCAGGGCGGCATTGCGGGCATGGAGAAAATTAAGCACAGCAAGGCCCAGATGCTCTATGATGTGCTGGATTCCTCCAAGCTCTTTACCTGCCCTGCTTTGGCGGGCAGCCGCAGCGACATGAATGTGGTTTTCCGCACGGACAGCCAAGAAATGGACGACCAATTTGTGAAGGCAGCCACCGCCGCCGGGTTTACAAACCTCAAGGGCCACCGCAACGTGGGCGGCATGAGAGCGTCCATATATAACGCTATGCCCACCGAGGGTGTAGAAAAGCTGTGTGATTTCATCAAGACCTTTGACGGGGAAAATTAGCGGGAATGCAGCCCACGTTTCAAGTGTTTTGGCCATAGGCCAAAACCTTGATGCCGGGTGGATTCACTCCGCCCGAGCAGATAAAATAAGCGGGTTCCCGCAAAATACCCGTATTTTGTGGGAAGGGCGGCATGAGAGCGTCCATATATAACGCTATGCCCACCGAGGGTGTAGAAAAGCTGTGTGATTTCATCCGGGCATTTGACAAAAATAATTGAGGAGGGACAGTCATGTTCCGCATCAAGACCTTAAATAAAATTTCGCCCTTGGGGCTTAAGGAGCTGCCCAGCGACTGTTTTGCCGTGGCCGACGAGACGGAGAACGAGGACGGCATTCTGGTGCGCTCGGCAAAGATGCACGATTACGCGATGCCACAAAGCATTCAGGCCATTGCCCGAGCGGGGGCGGGCACCAACAATATTCCCCTGGAGCGCTGCTCCGAGGCGGGCATTGTGGTCTTTAACACCCCCGGCGCTAACGCCAACGCCGTCAAGGAATTGGTGATTTGCGCCATGCTGCTGGCATCCCGCGACATTATGGGCGGCTGCCAGTGGGTCAGGGAGCAGGCGCTCTCCGGCATCGAGGTAGCCGACATAGTGGAGAAGGGCAAGAGCGCCTTTGTCGGACCCGAGCTTTACCGTAAGAGCCTGGGGGTCATCGGCCTGGGAGCTATTGGCGCACTGACCTGCAACGTGGCCCTTTCCCTGGGTATGGAGGTCTACGGCTATGACCCATATCTTTCGGTGGACAACGCCCTGCGGCTTGACCGGCATATCCATGTGGTCAAAACCGCCGAGGAGGTCTACCAAAATGCTGACTACATCTCTATTCATGTGCCCTACATGAATGACACCAAGGGCTTTATAAACGCTGCCGCCATGGAGAAAATGCGGGATGGCGTGCGCCTTATTAATTTGGCCCGGGGTGAGCTGGTCAACGACGAGGATATGATGGCTGCCTTGGATAGCGGCAAGGTCGCCCGCTATGTGACCGACTTCCCGACCACCCGCCTGGCTCTGGCGAAAAATGTGGTAGCCCTGCCCCACCTGGGTGCGTCTACGCCCGAGAGTGAGGATAACTGTGCGGTTATGGCCTGCCGCCAACTGGGGGACTATCTGGAAAACGGCAACATTAAAAACAGTGTAAACATGCCCACGCTGGAGCAGGAGTGGAGCGGCATCGCAAGGCTGTGCATTATCCACCGCAATATCCCCGGCGCCATTGCGGCCATTACCAGCGTCCTCTCCAAAGAAAATGTGAACGTGGAGAATATGACCAATAAGTCCAAAAAGGACTATGCTTATACCGTTGTGGACATTAACACCCTTGTGACCGATGGCGTGATGAAAGAAATTTCCGCTATTGATGGGGTTTTACGGGTGCGGCTTTTAAGCCGGTAAAAATTTTCTACCATAAAATTCGTTAGGCAATTTTGCCTAGCGAATTTTTTTATTTTTCCGTTGACAAAGTTTCATAACTGTGCTTAACTGTATATGCTGAGTATATACAGTATAACGACGAGGTGCACACCCATGGATATTATTATTAGCAACACCGGCGGGGTACCGATTTACGATCAAATTACCCGGCAGATGAAAACCTTTATCCTCCGGGGTGAGCTGCGGGAGGGGGACGCCCTTCCCTCCATGCGTCTGCTGGCAAAGGAGCTGCGCATTTCGGTAATCACCACCAAGCGCGCCTATGAGGAGCTGGAGCGGGAGGGCTTTATCACCACGGTCCCCGGCAAGGGCTGCTTTGTATCGCCCCAAAATCCGGAGCTACAGCGGGAGGAGAGCCTCCGCCGGGTGGAGGAGCATCTGTCCAAGGCTACCGACACTGCCAAGGCGGGCGGTATTTCACTGGCTGAAATGATTGCTGCCCTTAACATTTTGTATGGAGAAGATGAACCATGAAAAACGCCATTGAAATTAACAATTTAACCAAGGATTACGGATCATTTCGGCTGGATAACCTCTCCCTTGCCGTACCGGGCGGCTCTATTCTGGGGCTGATTGGCGAAAACGGCGCGGGCAAAAGCACTACCATTAAGTGTATTTTAAACCTCATTCATCGGGACAGCGGCGAAATCAAGATTTTCGGCAGGGACAATATAAAGGACGAGCGGCTGGTCAAAGAGGATATTGGCGTGGTGCTGGACGAGAGTCTGTTTCACGACACCTTAAAGACCGGGGCTGTGGGCAAAATTCTTTCCAAGGTCTATAAAAACTGGGACAGCGCGCTTTTTGTCTCCTATCTTCAAAAATTTAACCTGCCTGCAAATAAGCTGATTAAGGAATTTTCCCGGGGCATGAAAATGAAGCTTTCCATTGCCGCTGCCTTGTCCCACCACCCCAAGCTGCTGATTTTAGACGAGGCTACCGGTGGCCTTGACCCCGTGGTGCGGGACGAAATTTTGGATGAATTTTTAAGCTTCATTCAGGACGAGGAGCACTCTATCCTGATTTCCAGCCACATTACCTCCGACCTGGAGAAGATTGCAGACTATGTAGCCTACCTTCACAAGGGAAAAATTGTGGTGTCGGGGGCAAAGGATGAGCTGCTGGAGCACTACGGGCGACTGGTTTGCGGCAGAGCCGATTTGGACGCTGTGGACGGGGCGTTTCTGGTGGGTGTACGCAAAAGTCAATTTGGCTGTGAAGCACTTGTCCAGAATAAGAGTGAGTTCCGCCGCCGCTATCCGGAGCTTACCGTGGACCCGGTAAGCCTGGAGGAAATTATGGTGCTGACCGTCAAGGGGGAAGAAAAATGATTGGATTTGTCTACAAAGACTTTTGGGTCATGCGCAAGCAGCTGAGCTACTATTTGCTATTCTTCGGGGTCTATGGCATTCTTACCGTTTCCGGCGTATTTGGACCCAGTATTCTTACCGCCATGCTGGTGGTAGTAGCCATGATGATACCAATGGCCACCATGTCCTACGACGACCTGGCGCACTGGGATAAATACGCCGCCGCTACCCCGGCCGGACGGAACGGAATTGTGGCAGGTAAGTACCTGTTTACCGTACTGTGCATTTTAGGCAGCGCGGCGGTTGTGGTTGTGCTTGAGGTAATTATGGCTTTTACGGGGCTGATAACGGTAAGCTTGGGAGAGCAAGTCGTAGTTATGGCGGCCTGCATGGGTGCAGCGCTGGTGATTGACGCCATTATGCTTCCCATCCTCATGCGCTTCGGCGCCGAAAAGAGCAGAATTATCAGCATGATTTTCTTTGTAGCTATTTTTGGCGGGGGAATGCTGCTGCTTCAGTTTATAGAGGCAAAGGGCACCCTGCCCGTGCCGCCGGCCTGGCTGCTGTCCGCCCTGCCTGTGGTACTAACCCTTGTGGCAGTCGGCAGTTTTGTAATTTCCTACTTTATCTCTCTGGGCATAATGGCAAAAAAAGAGCTGTAAGCAGCAAATATAAATGGCCGCCGATGATATCGGCGGCCATTTATATTTGCTGCTTTTTGACAAAAGGCATGCATGCTCTTTGTTTACTTTGACAATATTTTAACTTGACTTTGATAAAGTGTTGACAATATATAAAGTGCGCAATATAGTAGTTACCGTAGGTAGCGACTATATTGCGTGCGGCATATTGTTGTTCCAAACAAATGGGTAGGCGGTTTTCCTTGCAAAACCACCCGAATCAACGTATAGTGAAAGAAAACACTTGATTTGGATGGGGTATTATGAACGAGATTAGTGCTATTTTGCGGGAATTCCGGTTTACCGAGTCTGAGGTCAAGGTCTATCTGACGCTGGTGCAGAACGGCCCCTGCTCAGGGTACGAACTGAGTAAGCTTTCCAGCGTGCCCCGCTCCAAAATATACAATATTTTGGAGGGACTGCTGCAGCGGGGCGTGCTCTCCAGCAGCCAGACGGACAAAGCCACCCTGTACCGGGCAGAGCCGGTTGCTCAGCTGGCCGAGATTTTGCGCAGCAATACCAGCGAACTGCTGGGGAGACTGGAGGAGGCCGGCGCCGGCCTCGCCGCTCCCAGGGACGACGAGCAGATTTGGCATCTGTACGATTACCACGGGGTAAAGGGCAGATGCTGTCAGCTCATCGAGAGTGCCCAGCGGCAGGTAATGGTGCAAATCTGGGCAGAGGACCTGGACCCGCGGCTGGAGGACTGTCTCAACAGAAAGCGACGCGCCATCGACAAGGTTCTGGTGGTGCTGTACGATCCGCTGGGACGGTATGAGACCCGCCTGGAGAAGTTCTATCGCCATGGGTTTGAGCAGGAGAAGCTGATGGATCAGGGCAGCCGATGGATCACCGTCACCGTGGATGGCGAGGAGATGCTCCACGCCACCATTCAGGGTGACAAGCTGGTGGACGGCATCTGCACCCGGAACAAGGGCATGGTGTTCTTCGCCACCGAGTATGTGGCTCACGATGCCTACTGCCTGCGGCTGATTGACCACCTGCGTGAGCAGGTAACCAGCGAGTTTGGAACAAAAATGGAAGGTGTGCGTGATATATTCGCCCTGTAAAATAGGGAGGAATGTTTTATGGTAGTACCTGTTATCCTGGGCCTTATCGTACTAGTCAACGGCGCGTTTGCGGTCACCTTTATCCGCGACCTGATTCGCCATAAGGGCGAAACCATGAAGGAACCCGGAAATCCTATCGCAATGGCTATTTCCTCGTTTCTGATTTTTCTGCTGTCCACCTTTGGTATCTCCGACTTTGCCATCGGCTCCTCGCTGTATCCCAGGGTCAAGTGGGTCGATGACAAAAGACTGCCCGGCACGCTGAATACCGAATGTGTAATTCCTGTGGCGGTGATGGCCCTGTGCTACATCTCCACCATCAGCGTGGGCATGGCCACCTTGATTATTGCCATTGCCGGACAGGTCATCGGCGCTTACATTAGCCCCCGGTTTGTGGTAAAGCTGCCCGCGAAAACCATCAAGCGCTTTGTGGCGGTGGGCCTGTTCATTGCGGCCGGTCTGATTCTGGCCAATAAATTCGGCGTTTATCCCTCCGGCGGTGAGGCCACCGCACTGACTGGCGGAAAGCTGGCGCTGTTTGGCGTGCTCTGCCTGCTCTATGGCGCGCTCAACAACATCGGTATCGGCTCCTACGCCCTCACCATGGCCACGGTGTACGCCCTGGGTTTAAATCCCGGTGTTACGTTCCCCATCATGATGGGCGCCTGCACCTTCTCCGTGCCCATCGGTTCTATGGAGTTTGTAAAGCTGGACGGGTACAGCCGTAAAATTACCCTGTTTACCTCCACCTTCGGCGTGCTGGGCGTGCTGGTCGCGGTATTCGTGGTCAAGAGTATGGATACCGCTCTGCTCCAGTGGGTGGTGGCCGCAGTCATCATTTACAGCGCCGTTACCATGCTCCTGAGCACCCTGAAAACCAAGGTTGAGGTGTGAGCCCCGAAGGGCAGAAAGGAGTACTTAAATTATGAATGTAGTGGTGTTAAACGAAGCAGATATGCGCCGGGTCTTTACCATGAAGGACGCGGTGCAGGCCGATAAGGATGCGCTGGAGCTCTATTCTCTGGGGCAGAGCAATATCCCCCTGCGCGCCAATTTGGACGTGCCGGAGCACGAGGGGCAGAGCCTTTACATGTACGGTTATGCCGCGCCCGCCAAGGCGCTGGGTGTAAAAATTGTTTCGGTCTATCCCCGGAACATTGAAAAGGGGCTCAACAGTGTGCCCGCCACCATGGTACTGGTTAACTGCGAGACCGGCGAGGTCTGCGCCATGATGGACGGTACCTTCCTCACCCGTATCCGCACCGGCGCGGTGGCGGGTGCCGCCACCGACGTGCTTGCCCGCCCCGACAGCAAGGTCATGGCGCTCTTTGGTACCGGCGGGCAGGCTGAGACCCAGCTGGAAGCCGTGCTCACCGTCCGCCCCATTTCCCTGGTGAAGGTGTACGACATTAGCGCCGAGCGCGCCGCCGCGTTTGCCGAAAAAATGACCCGACAGTTTGGCGAGGCATTTGGCGTGACCATTGTGGCCGCTGCCTCGGCGGACGAGGCTGTAGCCGACGCCGACGTGATTACCAGCGTCACCACCTCCAAGCGACCAACCTTTGACGGACGGCTGGTCAAGAAGGGCGCTCATGTAAACGGGGTGGGAGCGTATACCCCCGCTATGCAGGAGCTGGACGAGTACCTGGTGACACACGCGGACAAGGTGTATGTGGACACCCGAAACGGTGCCCTTAATGAATCGGGCGACCTGATTATCCCCATTCAAAAGGGGCTTTTTACCCCCGAGCAGGTGACCGGCGAGCTGGGAGAGGTTATTGCGGGCAAGGCCCCCGGCCGTGCCAATGATGAGGAAATTACCGTGTTTAAGACCACCGGCAGCGCGGTTATGGACGTGGTGACCGCCCAGCGCATTTACGAATGTGCCCTAAAAACGGGTATTGGGCAAATCATTACCTTCTAAATAAGCAAATCACTTGCCGCGGCCCGCGCCGCCCCGCAAGAACGTTATGGCGTCAGTGCCATCCGTCATTGTAGGGCGGCACAGGCCGCGGCAAGCAGGTTTCCTTGTGTAATTTTGCTAAAATGCGGCTTTAAGGTTGACAGCGGCCCTGGTCCGTGCTAGGATAACAGACAAATCAATCATGATAGAGGCGCGGCAACCATGAGTAGCGCGGAGCAAGGGCAGACACCCGCTCCGCAGGAAAGGGGAAGCCGCCGAAGGGGTCAAGGCCTGTCTGGGCTGAGATTACCTGGGTCGCCGGAGAATATCCGGCGGACTGTCACAGTTTTTGTGAAGCGCTATTGTGGTCATAAGTGGCTGTGCCCCCTCCGTGGGGCTGTGCCGTTTTGCACCATGAACGCTTCCCAAAAGGAACGCGGTTCATGGTTTTTTTGTATCTGAAAACGGAAAGAGGTCACTTGAAATGAAAAGACTTGCTGCTTTGCTCCTGTCCCTGACCATGGTATTTGCCCTGGCCGCCTGCGGCGGCACCACCGGCGGTGATGCGGGCAATACTCCCAGCCCCACCCAGTCCGGCACCCGCACCCTTCGGGTGGGCATGGAGTGCGCTTATGCCCCCTACAATTGGACCCAGTCCACCGACGCCAACGGGGCGGTAAAGATTTCCGGCTCCAACGAGTATGCCTATGGCTACGACGTGATGATGGCCAAGAAAATTTGCGAGACCCTGGGCTGGAATCTGGAAATCGTCCGCAGCGATTGGGACGGCCTGGTCATGGGCGTTCAGTCGGGCACCATTGACTGCGCCATCGCCGGCCAGTCCATTACCGCCGAGCGGGCCGAGATGGTGGACTTTACCACTCCTTACTACTATGCCACCATTGTGACCCTGGTTAAGACAGGTAGCAAGTACGAAAATGCTGCCTCCGTGGCCGACCTGGCCGGGGCCACCGCCACCAGCCAGCTTAATACCATCTGGTACGACAACTGCCTGCCCCAGATTGAAAACGCCAACATCCTCCCCGCTCAGGAGAACGCGCCCGCCATGCTGGTGGCGCTTAACTCCAACGCCTGCGACATCGTGGTCACCGACCAGCCCACCGGCAAGGCGGCACTGGTTGCCTACCCCGACTTTAAGCTTCTGGATTTCACCGGTACCGACGGTGCGTTTACCGTCTCTGACGAGGAAATTAACATCGGTATCTCTATCCAGAAGGGCAACACTGAGCTGGTAGATGCTATTAACGGCGTGCTGGCCACCATGACTGCCGACGATTTTGCTGCTATGATGGACTCTGCCATCGCCGTTCAGCCCCTGAGCAACTAGAGCGTTTCTGAAACGTATCAAAACGCCCATAAACTTGTCTTTTTCCGTCAGGGCAGCGCCAATTTTCCTTGCCATACGTCAGTATGGCTGCAAAAAATCGGCTTGCCTGACAAAAAAATTCTGCGTTTCTGTGCATTCCGCTACTTTTTAGAAACGCTCTAATGGAAAGGTGGCCTGCCCCGTGGCTCAGTTAAGCTTTTGGGAGCGCATTCTGCGCATTTTGGCCGACAACGGCTCCTCGCTGCTCCAGGGCGCGCTGTACACCCTGGTTTTGGCGGTGGTCTGCACCGCGATTGGCTGTGTGATCGGCTTTGCGGTGGGGCTGGTGCGCACCGTGCCCACAAACCGTCAGGAAAACCCGGTGAAGTGGTTTCTGATGAAAATTGTGGACTTTCTCATGGCGGCCTATGTGGAAATTTTCCGCGGCACCCCCATGATTGTGCAGTCCATGTTTATTTTCTACGGTCTGGCCATGCTGCTGGGTAAGCCCATGGATGTGTGGGTTTCCGCCATTATTATTGTCTCCATCAATACGGGAGCCTATATGGCCGAGACCGTGCGGGGTGGCATTCTCTCTATTGACCCCGGTCAGACCGAGGGTGCCAAGGCCATTGGCATGAGCCATGTGCAGACCATGCTCTACGTCATTTTGCCCCAGGCGCTGCGCAACATTATGCCCCAAATCGGCAACAACCTGATTATTAACATTAAGGATACCTCGGTGCTCTTCGTCATCGGCGTGACCGAGCTCTTTTCCCGGGGCAAGGCTGTGGCCGGCGCGCTCTACGTTTACTTTGAGACCTTTGCTATCATTATGGTGTTCTATTTCATCATGACCTTCACCTGCTCCCGCCTGCTGCGCTGGTGGGAGCGGAAGATGGACGGAGCCGACAGCTACGAGCTTGCCGCCGCCGACCAGCTGGTGGGTGCTGCCGGAATGTATACTTATCATGACAAGCGCAACACCTTTAAGGAGCGCAATCTGGAGCGAAAGGAGGGGGAGCGCCATGAGTGAGCCGATTTTACAGGTTTCCCACCTTTCTAAGGCCTTTGGCAAGAATGTGGTTTTGCGGGATATTGACTTTACCGTCAGCCAGGGTGACGTGACCAGCGTCATCGGCGCGTCCGGCTCCGGCAAGTCTACCCTTCTGCGGTGCATTAATCTTTTAGAGACTCCCACCAGCGGCCAGATCCTGCACCACGATGCACCCATTACCGGCCGGGGCGTGGATGTAACCGCCTACCGTGCCAAGGTAGGCATGGTGTTTCAGTCTTTTAATCTGTTTTCCAACATGACCGTGCTGGAAAATTGCATTGTGGGCCAAACTAAGGTGCTCAAAAAGGATAAGGAATCCGCCCGTCAGTCTGCTATGACTTATCTGGATAAGGTAGGCATGGCGCCCTATATCAACGCCAAGCCCCGGCAGATTTCCGGCGGGCAGAAGCAGCGGGTGGCCATTGCCCGCGCCCTCGCCATGGAGCCGGAGGTGATCCTCTTTGACGAGCCTACCTCCGCCCTGGACCCCGAGATGGTGGGCGAGGTGCTCTCCGTCATGCGTGACCTGGCCCAGGAGGGTATGACCATGATTGTGGTTACCCATGAAATGGCCTTTGCCCGTGATGTGTCAAACCGTGTGGTGTTTATGGCCGACGGCATCATCTGCGAGGAGGGCGCCCCGAAGGAGCTCTTTGGAAACCCCAAAAATCAGCGCACCGTAGAATTCCTCTCCCGATTCCGTCAGCAGTAAAAGAGTAACGGCTCCTCCCTAAAGGGAGGAGCCGTCAGGCTGTCAAAAAACCTCATGTGAGCGAGCTTCGCAGAATTCTGTCGTCCGCAGACGACGGAACAAAGTGAAAATCCGTCATTTCCGAGGACATGTGCCTTGGAAATGACACTTCTCGTGACGGACGGGGTGACTTTTCTGCAAGAATCGAACCCTGTCTGTCAC
>CAZDDZ010000077.1:0-13456 GCA_964504285.1 uncultured Pseudoflavonifractor sp. | reverse complement strand
GGGTTCCGGTAAGGGCTCCCCCGAGTACTGGGTGGCCGTGGTCAAGCCCGGCCGTATTATGTTCGAGATCGCCGGCGTCTCCGAGGAGATTGCCCGCGAGGCCCTGCGTCTCGCCTCTCACAAGCTGCCCGTTAAGTGCAAAGTTGTGAAGAAAGAGACCGCCGAGACCGAGAATGGTGGTGAATGAAGATGAAAGCAAATGAAATCCGTAAGCTCTCTGCCGCCGAGCTTGAGAGCAAGCTGGGCGACCTGAAGAAGGATCTCTTTCAGCTCCGTCTTCAGCACGCTACCAATCAGCTTGAGAACCCCATTAAGATCGCGGAAGTCAAGAAAGACATCGCCCGCGTTAAGACCATGATTCGTGAGCAGCAGCTCACCAGCCGATAAGAAGGAGGAATTAGAAAATGGAAAACAGAACTTCTTCCCGTAAGACCAGAGTCGGCATGGTGGTCTCTGACAAGATGGACAAGACCGTGGTGGTGGCCATCGCCGACCGTGTGGCCCACCCTCTGTACAAGAAGATCGTCAAGCGGACCTATAAGCTGAAAGCCCACGATGAGCTCAATGAGTGCGGCATCGGCGACCGCGTGAAGGTCATGGAGACCCGCCCCCTGTCCAAGGACAAGCGTTGGCGCGTGGTCGAAATTATTGAAAAAGCAAAGTAAGGAGGTGCCGTTATGATTCAGCAGGAAACTTATCTGAAGGTTGCCGATAATACCGGCGCCAAGGAAATCAAGACCATCCGCGTCCTGGGCGGCAGTAAGCGCAAGTACGGTAACATTGGTGACGTAATTGTCGCCTCTGTCCGTAAGGCGCAGCCCGGCGGCCAGGTCAAGAAGGGCGAGGTCGTCAAGGCCGTTATCGTCCGCACCGCGTTCGGCGTCCGCCGTGCCGACGGCAGCTATGTTCGTTTCGACGAGAATGCCGCCGTCCTCATTAAGGACGACAAAAATCCCCGCGGTACCCGTATCTTTGGGCCCGTGGCCCGTGAGCTGCGCGACAAGGATTACATGAAGATCCTGTCCCTGGCTCCCGAAGTGCTGTAAGGGGGTAGGAGAAAACATGAATAAGATGAGCATTAAGAAAGGCGACACCGTCGTGGTTCTGTCCGGTAAGGACAAGGGCAAGCAGGGCAAGGTGGAGGTCGTTCTCCCCAAGGCCGGTAAGGTCGTCGTCGAGAAAGTGAACGTCGTGTCCCGGCACACCAAGCCCCGCCAGCAGGGCCAGGAGGGCGGCATTGTCAAGAAGGAAGCCCCCATCTATGCCTGCAAGGTTATGCGCGTGTGCCCCAAGTGCAACAAGCCCACCCGGCCCGCTCACAAGCTGCTGGCTGATGGCAAGAAGGTCTGCGTCTGCAAAAAGTGCGGCGCAGAAATCTAAGAGAGGAGGAGTAGATTACCATGGCTGATATGCCCAATCTGAAAGTAAAATACCAGAAGGAAGTCGCTCCTGCTCTTATGCAGAAGTTCGGCTACAAGTCCACCATGCAGATCCCCCGCTTTGACAAGATCGTTGTCAACTGCGGCTGCGGTGAGGCCCGCGACAACGCCAAGGTTCTTGAGGCTGTCGTGAGCGACCTGACCAAGATCACCGGCCAGAAGGCCATTATCACCAAGGCCAAGAAGTCGGTTGCTAACTTTAAGCTCCGCGAGGGAATGCCCATTGGCGCGAAGGTTACTCTCCGCGGCGACAAGATGTGGGAGTTCCTCGATCGTCTGTTCAACTCGGCTCTGCCCCGTGTTCGTGACTTCCGCGGCATTAACCCCAACGCCTTCGACGGCCGCGGCAACTATGCCCTGGGTCTGAAGGAGCAGCTGATTTTCCCCGAGATCGAGTACGATAAAATCGACAAGATCCGCGGCATGGATGTGGTCATCTGCACCACTGCCAAGACCGACGAAGAGGCCAAGGAGCTGCTGAGCGTTATTGGCGCACCTTTTGCCGGTAAATAAGGAGGAGAATGAAAAATGGCTAAGAAGTCTATGATTCTAAAGCAGCAGGCACAGCCCAAGTTCTCCACCCGTAAATACAACCGGTGCAAGATCTGCGGCCGTCCCCACGCCTACCTGCGCGATTACGGCATCTGCCGTATCTGCTTCCGGGAGCTTGCCTATAAGGGCCAGATCCCCGGCGTCAAGAAGGCCTCTTGGTAAAATTCCGCCATGCTGTCCGATGTCGGCTCAACGTATACAGTACGATGTCGCCTCCATTGGCTGCCTGACGAAATTTTCCCGGCGAGGTTGACGCCCTGATAAGGTATTCAAATTCTGTAGGGGGCGGCCTCCGTGCCGCCCCCCATACAGATTGAATTTTTCCCCCGCCGGCGGTAACAGGTCGAAGCCGCAAACTTCGATACCTTCCGCCGATACGGGCATTTAGCCCGTAACTCTAAATAGGAGGTAACACTCATGCACATCACTGACCCTGTTGCAGATATGCTCACCCGTATCCGCAATGCTTCCAGCGCCAAGCATGACTCTGTGGACGTTCCTGCGTCCAACATGAAGAAGTCCATCGCTCAGATCCTTCTCGATGAAGGCTATATCAAGAACTTCCAGCTCATCGACGACGGCACCCAGGGTATCATCCGCATTTCCCTGAAGTACCTCATGCCCGGCAAGGAGAAGGCCATTTCCGGTCTGCGCCGTGTCTCCAAGCCCGGTCTGCGCGTGTACGCAGGCGCCGAGGAGCTGCCCCGGGTTCTCAAGGGCCTGGGCATCGCTATCGTATCCACTTCCAAGGGCATCATGACCGACAGAGCTGCTCGCGCAGCTAACGTCGGCGGCGAAGTCCTTGCATTCATTTGGTAAGGAGGAGCATCGAACATGTCTAGAATCGGAAGAATGCCGATCGAGCTCCCCACCGGTGTGGAAGTGAAGATCGGCGAGGGTAACCTCGTCACCGTCAAGGGCGACAAGGGCACCTTGACTCAGCAGCTTCATCCTGCTATGAGCCTTCAGCAGGAGGGCAACGTCATTACCGTTAAGCGTCCCAACGACCTTAAGGAGAACCGCAGCCTTCATGGTCTGACCCGTACCCTCCTCTCCAACATGGTGACCGGTGTTTCCACCGGCTATCGCAAGGAGCTGGACGTGAACGGCGTCGGCTACCGTGTGGCCAAGGAAGGCAAGAAGCTGGTTATGAACATTGGCTTCTCCCACCAGGTTTTCATGGAGGAAATTGAGGGCATCACCATCGACGTGCCCACCCCCAACAAGATCGTCATCAGCGGCACCGACAAGCAGAAGGTCGGCCAGTTTGCCGCCGAGGTTAGAGAGAAGCGTCCGCCCGAGCCTTATAAGGGCAAGGGTATCAAATACACTGACGAGGTCATTCGCCGCAAGGAAGGCAAGACCGGCGTCAAGAAGAAATAAGGAGGTGTGCCAATTATGATCAAGAGACCCGATACCAACGCTCAGCGTATTCGCCGCCACAAGCGCGTCCGCGGCAAGATCGCCGGCACGCCCGAGCGTCCCCGCCTGAACGTGTTCCGCAGCGGCACCAACATTTATGCCCAGATCATCGACGATGTGGCGGGCAAGACCCTGGCCGCCGCTTCCTCCCTGGACAAGGGCTTCGAGGGCCCCGGCTCCAACATTGAGGCCGCCAAGAAGGTCGGTCTGGCTCTGGCTCAGCGCGCCAAGGACAAGGGCGTCACTGTGGTTGTATTTGACCGCGGCGGCTACCTGTACCATGGTCGCGTAGCGGCTCTGGCTGAAGGCGCCCGCGAGGGCGGCCTGGAATTCTAAGGGAGGAGGAAACGAAATGGCTAGATTTGAAAGAGAACCCAGCGAGTTCACCGAGAAGCTCGTTTCCCTGAACCGAGTTTCCAAGACCGTCAAGGGCGGCCGTATCTTCAAGTTCGCTGCCCTCATGGTGGTTGGCGACGAGAAGGGCCGCGTAGGCTTTGGCCTTGGTAAGGCTGCCGAAGTGCCCGAAGCAATCCGCAAGGGCATTGAGGACGCTAAGAAGCACATGTGTAAGGTGACCCTGTCCGGCACCACCATTCCCCATGAGGTGATTGGTGAGTTCGGCGCCGGCCGCGTGCTCCTCAAGCCCGCTAAGCCCGGTACCGGCGTGATTGCCGGTGGCCCCGTCCGTGCCGTGCTGGAGACCGCCGGTATTAAGGACATTTACACCAAGTGCCTGCGCTCCAACAACCCGCAGAACGTGGTTTCCGCGACCTTTGAGGGCCTCAAGGCACTCCGTGGTCCCGAGGAGATCGCTCGCATCCGCGGCAAGAGCGTGGAAGAAATCTTAGGTTAAGGAGGTCTAGAGCAATGGCTAAAGCAGCAAACAGCGCCAGCATTACCCTGAAGCTGGTTAAGAGCCTGAACGGCCGCATCGCCAAGCATAAGGCGACTGCCGAGGCTTTGGGCCTTCGTAAGATCGGCGATACGACCGTACAGCCCGACAACGAGGCTACCCGGGGCAAGATTGCCCACATCGGCTACCTGCTCCAGGTCACCGAGGAAAAGTAAGGAGGTGCGCGTCTAATGAAACTGCATGAACTTTCTCCCGCCACTGGTTCCACCAAGGTGGGTAAGCGTAAGGGTCGCGGTGCTGGCAGCGGCAACGGCAAGACTGCCGGTCGCGGCCACAAGGGCCAGTGGGCCCGTTCCGGCGGCGGTGTCCGCGCCGGTTTCGAAGGCGGCCAGATGCCTCTGGTGCGCCGCATTCCCAAGCGCGGCTTTAACAACATTTTCGCAAAGCCCCTGGAGATCATCAACCTCTCCAATCTGAACAAATTTGAAGATGGAGCCACCGTTAACGTTTGCGATCTGCTGGAAAAGGGTATCCTCTCCAAGTGTGAGTACGGCGTGAAGGTGCTCGGCAACGGCGAGATTTCCAAGAAGCTCACCGTCCGTGCCTCCGCTTTCTCTGCCACTGCCAAGGAGAAGATTGAAAAGGCAGGCGGGAAGGCAGAGGTGGTCTAAGGTGATACAGACCGTCCGTAATGCCTGGAAGATTCCCGAGCTGCGCAGAAAGATTCTCTTTACTGTTTTTGCACTGCTCATCTTCCGCCTGGGCTCCGCCATTCCTGTGCCCTTCATCAATACCAGCATGGTTGACGGCCTGGGCGCGTATATCGGAAACATGTCCGGCAGCATTTTCGGCCTGATTAACGCCATGAGCGGCTCCGCATTTGCAATGGCAACCATCTTCGCCCTGGGCGTTCAGCCCTACATCAACAGCTCCATTATCGTGCAGCTGCTGACCGTCGCCATTCCCGCTCTGGAGCGTCTCCAGAAAGAGGGCGGCGAGGAGGGCAAGAAGAAGATTGCCGCCATTACCCGCTATGTCACCGTGGGCATTGCCCTTCTTCAGGGCTTTGGCTACTTCTCCCTCATCCGTTATCAGGGCTTCCTGACCGGTGATCTCAATGTTTGGCTGGCCGGTATTATTATCGTGCTGTCCTTCACTGCCGGTTCTGCCTTTGTCATGTGGCTGGGCGAGCAGATTACCGAGTTCGGTATCGGCAACGGTATTTCCATCATCCTGTTTGCCGGCATTATCTCCCGTGTGCCCCACATGGTGCAGACCCTGTGGGTGGGCCTGAGAAACAACATCGGCGGTATCACTGCCGATGCCAGCGGCAACGCAGTGCTGAACCTGCCTTGGTGGGGCGCAGTGCTGATTGTGGCCGGTATCCTGGCCATCGTCATCCTCATCGTGTTTATCTCGGACTCTGAGCGTCGTATCCCCGTCCAGTACGCTAAGCGCGTAGTCGGCCGGAAGATGTATGGCGGCCAGTCCAGCCACATTCCCATGAAGGTAAACATGTCCGGCGTTATGCCCGTCATTTTTGCCCAGGCCATTGCCTCCCTCCCCGCCACTATTGCCGCGTTTGCCGGTGTGACGGACAAGAGCGAAGGTTTCGGCGGTGCATTCCTGCGTGTGTTTGACGCCAACAGCCTGCTGTATGCGGTAGTGTACTTCCTGCTCATTTTGGGCTTTAGCTACTTCTACTCCACCATGCAGTTTAATCCCATCGAGGTTGCCAACAACCTGAAGAAGAACGGTGGCTTTGTCCCCGGATACCGTCCGGGCAAGCCCACTGCTGACTTTATTCACCGTGTGTTGGGGAAAATCACTCTCTTTGGTGCCATTTATTTGGCCATCATCGCCCTGGCTCCCATTCTCGCCACCAATGTGGTGGGTCTGATCAGCGGCGGTGCCGAGGTTGGTAAATCCCTGGCCATTGGTGGTACTTCGGTCATCATTGTCGTGGGCGTTGCCCTTGAGACAGTGAAGGCATTGGAGGCCCAGATGCTTATGCGGCATTACAAGGGCTTCCTAGAGTAAGCGATATGGGGGTGGCAGAAGAATGAAGCTCATTCTGTTGGGCGCGCCCGGGGCCGGAAAAGGCACCCAGGCCGAAATCCTCAGCTGTAAGCTAAACATTCCCACCATCTCTACCGGAAACATTTTGCGTCAGGCCGTAAAAGACGGCACAGACGTGGGTGTAAAGGTAAAGGCCTTTTTGGATGAGGGCAAGCTGGTTCCCGACGAGATTGTCTTGGACATTCTGGAAAAGAGACTGGCAGAGCCCGACTGCAAGGATGGCTATATCCTGGACGGGGTGCCTCGCAACCTGTTTCAGGCCGAAGCTCTGGAGCACGATCGCATTGATCTTGATGCGGTACTCTCCTTTGAGATTTCGGATGAGGTGATTGAGAAGCGCATGACCGGGCGGCGTACCTGCACCCAGTGCGGAGCCTCCTACCATGTGACCAATAAGCCACCCAAACAAGAAGGTGTGTGCGACACCTGCGGCAGCGAACTGATTCAGCGCAGCGATGATGCGCTGGAAACGGTACGCCATCGGCTGGAGGTATTCCACGCGCAAACAGAACCACTCAAGGGCTTCTATGAAGCCCGAGGTCTCCTCAAGGCCATCAATAACCAGCCCACCATTGAAGCGACGACTGAGGTGGTTTTCAAGACCCTGGGAATTTGAAAGGAATGACCTGTCTGTGGACATTATTTCACTAAAATCCCCACGGGAAATCGACCATATGCGCCGCGCCGGGCGGATCACCGCGGCAGCCCGCAAGCTTGCGGGAGAACTGGTAAAACCCGGCGTTACAACCCTGGAAATAGACACTGCCGTCCGTAAATTTATCGAGAGTCAAGGCGCAAAGCCCTCCTTTCTGGGCTATAACGGGTTTCCCGGCAGCGCCTGTATCTCGGTCAATGACGAGGTTATCCATGGCATTCCCGGTCACCGTAAGCTGGCAGAGGGAGATATCGTGAGCATCGACGTGGGAGCCGTCATAGACGGCTACCACGGAGATTGCGCCGGTACCTTTCCCTGCGGGCAGGTGAGCGAGGCGGCGGCAAGACTGATTGCCGTCACCGAGCAAAGCTTCTGGGCGGGTATGGAATTTGCCCGTACCGGATGCCGGGTGTCCGACATCTCCCACGCCATTCAGCGTTACGCTGAGAAAAACGGCTGTACGCTGGTGCGGGAGTATGTGGGCCATGGCGTGGGGCGCAGGCTCCACGAACCACCTGAGGTACCGAACTACGGCCCTCCCGGTCACGGTCCCCGGCTTCAGCCGGGCATGACCCTGGCGGTAGAGCCGATGGTAAACGCCGGGGCTCCCGGTGTTCGGGTGTTGAAGGATGGCTGGACGGTAAAGACTGCCGACGGCAGCCTCTCCGCCCATTACGAAAACTCCATTCTGATTACCGGCGCCGGAGCCCCGGAAATACTCACGGCTGTGGAGCGGGTTTGAGTATGGAGAACCTCAAAGGACAAATTGTGCGCTCGCTTGCCGGTCATGACGCGGGTGACCTCTACTGGGTTGCAGACACAGAGGGGGAATTCCTGCTTCTGGCCGACGGAAAGCGCAAGAAGTTGACACGGCTCAAGCGGAAACGCCGCAAGCACGTGGAGCTGACCGGCCATTCCGTACTGGTTGCGGGTGACGGCGAGCTTCGGCGGGTCTTGGCCGCCTACCGCGACGTAAGGAGGTAATCACGCTTGGCAAAAGACGATATGATTGAGCTGGAGGGAGTCGTTACCGAGTCCCTGCCCAATACCACATTTCATGTGGATATTGGCAACGGCCATATCATCCTGGCACACATTTCCGGCAAGCTTAGAATGAACTTCATCCGGATCCTGCCGGGCGATAAGGTTACGGTGCAGATGTCTCCGTACGACCTGACCCGTGGCAGAATTACCTGGAGAAGCAAGTAAGAAGCGCTGAGCCGTCTAGTAGGTGCGGATAGACTGAAGCGATGGGGAGAAGCCGCCAGTTTGCAAACTGGTTGCGTATGCCCGGAGTTTGAGGGATGCCGCACTGACCGGGAGGTGAATTGCCCCATTGGGGCAAGAGAAACCACTCAGGGATGCGAGACGTGCAAAGCGTGACATCATCAACGAACGGCGCGGAACACCCCGCGTCGAAACGACCGGCGGCACAGGGCCTTGCCCGCTGACCGCCGGGGCCATCAGGCATTCAGGAGGTTAACATTATGAAAGTCAGACCGTCCGTGAAGCCCATGTGCGAGAAATGCAAGATCATTAAGCGCAAGGGCAAAGTCATGGTCATTTGCGAAAACCCGAAGCACAAGCAGAGACAAGGTTAAAGGAGGCGCTGAAACAATATGGCAAGAATTGCAGGTATTGACCTGCCGAAGGATAAGAGAGTCGAAATCGGCCTGACCTATATCTTCGGCATTGGGCGCACCAGCGCCAACAAAATCCTGGCTGAGACCGGTATTAGCCCCGACACTCGGGTAAAGGATCTCACCGAGGCCGACGAGGCCAAGCTCCGCGAGTGCATTTCCAAGAGCTACGCAGTGGAGGGTGACCTTCGCCGCAACGTGGCAATGGATATTAAGCGGCTGACCGAAATCGGCTGCTATCGTGGTATGCGCCATCGCCGGGGTCTCCCCGTTCGCGGTCAGCGCAGCAAGACCAACGCTCGTACCCGCAAGGGCCCCAAGCGTACCGTCGCTAATAAGAAGAAGTAAGGGAGGGATAAAACATGGCTACTGCCGCTAAGGGCAAGAAAGTGGTGCGTAAGCGCCGCGAAAAGAAGAACATTGAAAAGGGTGCCGTGCATATCCGCTCCTCTTTCAACAACACCATGGTCACCGTGACCGACGCTAACGGCAACGCGCTCAGCTGGGCCTCCTCCGGCGGCCTGGGCTTCCGCGGCTCCCGTAAGTCCACTCCCTTTGCCGCACAGACCGCCGCTGAGACGGCTGCCAAGGCTGCTATGGAGCATGGACTCAAGACTGTTGAAGTCTACGTGAAGGGCCCCGGTTCCGGTCGTGAGGCTGCGATCCGCGCACTGCAGGCCGTGGGCCTGGAGGTCACCATGATCAAGGACGTGACCCCCATTCCCCACAATGGCTGCCGTCCGCCCAAGCGTCGCCGCGTCTAAAGAAGGAGGAGAAACAATATGGCAAGATATACCGGTGCGGTTTGCCGCCAGTGCCGCCGCGAGGGCCAGAAGCTCTTTCTGAAGGGCGACCGCTGCTACACTGATAAGTGCGCAATCGACCGCCGTCCCTTTGCCCCCGGCCAGCACGGCCAGGGCCGCAACAAGAAGCTTTCCGAGTATGGCGTACAGCTTCGTGAGAAGCAGAAGGCCCGCCGTTACTACGGTGTGCTCGAGAGTCAGTTTGCCAAGTACTATGAGATGGCTGCCGCCAAGAAGGGCGTCACCGGCGAGAACCTTCTGTCCATTCTGGAGACTCGCCTGGACAATGTGGTCTACCGTATGGGTATGGCCATGAGCCGCCCCGAGGCCCGTCAGCTGGTTCGTCACGGCCACTTCCTGGTGGACGGACACAAGACCGACATCCCTTCCTACCTGGTGAAGCCTGGCCAGACCATCGTCCTTAAGGACGGCAGCCGTAGCCTCAGCAAGTTCAAGGCTGTCATCGAGGCCAATGGCTCCCGTCCCGCTCCCAAGTGGCTGGATATGGATAAGAATACCCTCACCGCGAAGGTGGTGGCCCTCCCCGCCCGCGAGGATATCGACCTGCCCATCGAGGAGCACCTCATCGTCGAGCTGTACTCCAAGTAAGCTGCCCTCGACCCCAAATACCATCACCACGCGGCGGGAGAACCCACCCGCCGTCGCGAAAAGGAGGGTAACACATGGTAGAAATCGAAAAGCCCCGCATCGAATGTGTAGAGACCCCGGGAGACGGTTCCTACGGCAAGTATGTAGTTGAGCCACTGGAGCGCGGCTACGGTACGACACTGGGTAACTCCCTGCGCCGTATCCTGCTCTCCTCTCTCCCCGGTACGGCGGTGACTTCTATTAAAATCGCCGGTGTTCAGCACGAATTTTCCACAATTCCCGGCATAAAAGAGGACGTGACCGAAATCGTCCTCAACGTCAAGAGCATTATCGCCAAGCTCCACTCGGAAGGCGCGAAAACCGTCTATATTGAGATGAGCGGCGAGGGCGAAGTCACTGCCGGCGATATTAAAGCTGACGGCGAGGTTGAGATTTTAAATCCCGACCTCCACATCGCCACTCTGGGCCCTGATGCAAGCCTTAATATGGAGCTGACCCTGTCTCACGGCCGGGGCTATGTGCCCGCCGACCGGAACAAGCCGGCTCAGAACATCATCGGAGTCATCCCCGTGGACAGCGTCTACACCCCCGTGAGCAAGGTCAACTATACCGTGGAGAACACCCGCGTAAGAGATTTGACCGATTTCGATAAGCTCACGCTGGAGGTTTGGACCAACGGCACCATTACCGCCCGGGACGCCGTGAGCCTTGGCGCACGCATTCTGTGCGACCACTTCCTGCTGTTTACCGACCTCTCTGAGACCATGGGCAACAAGTCCACGGTGGTAGAGAAGGCCGAGGCCCAGCGGGATAAGGTGCTGGAGCTGACCATTGAGGAGCTGGACCTGTCTGTCCGCAGCTTCAACTGCCTCAAGCGCGCCAACATCAATACTGTCGAGGACTTGATTTCCAAGACCGAGGACGAAATGATGAAGGTACGCAATCTGGGCCGCAAGAGCCTGGAAGAGGTTATGAACAAGCTTGCCATGATGGGCATGGGTCTGGCCTCTGACGAGAACTAAAATACAACGGCTGGGTGGGTCGGGGGACATGTAACGTCCTCTCCCGACCCCATACCGCGCCCTGCCGGGAGAATTTTCTCCGGGACGAATTTTAAATGGATTTCGCCTGTGCGAAATGATAAGGAGTGCTGAATATGCCCGGTTACCGTAAGCTCGGTAAACGTACCGACCAGCGTATGGCCATGCTTCGCGCAATGACCACCTACCTGCTGGAGAACGGCCAGATTAAAACCACTCATATGCGCGCAAAGGAAGTGGCCCCCCTTGCCGAGAAGATGATCACCCTCGCCAAGAAGAACGATATGGCCGCTTATCGTCAGGCGCTGTCCTTCCTCACTAAGGAAGACGTGGCTAAGAAGCTCTTTAGCGAGATTGGCGCCAAGTACGCTACTCGTGACGGCGGCTACACCCGCGTGGTGAAGATTGGCCCCCGCCGCGGCGATGCCGCTGAGATGGCAATCGTCCAGCTGGTTTAATTGCAAAGGTAAAAGCCCCATAGGTATCCCCGAATATTCGGAGGTGCCTATGGGGCTTTTCTTTGTGCGTAAAATCACGCGCTGGGGCGGGTTCGGATTATGCTGCCAAAAGATGGCGGTCGAGCGCTCGTGTCAACACTATCTAATGTCCACTGAACAAATGCGGTTTGCGAACCACATTTGCATAAAGAGCAAAAGCTGCTCTTTATGGTGGCAAAACAGTTCTGTTTTGCCACTTCAGCAGACATTATCTAAGGAACTTCTAATTTAAATTCTCTTGAGCCGGATTATCAATTAGCCGCCCATCGTAGTCGAAGCGGGAGCCGTGGCAGGGGCAGTCCCAGCTTTTTTCGTCCGGGTTCCACTCCAGCTGACAGCCCAGGTGGGGACAGCGAGTGGACACCACATGCGTTTTGCCGTGCTCATCCTTGTATACCCCCACCTTTTCTCCATCCAGCTCCACCACACCCCCGTGACCCATGGGAAGGGCATCCAACTCCGCTCGTGGAGTGGCAAAGACGCTTTTGGCAAGTCCCTTGACCGCTTGGGCGCTGTCAGTCATTAAATTTTTGGCCGAGGCGGGCACATTGAAACGGTGAGGGTCAAAAATCGCGCCGTCGGGGTTTTCTTTTCCGGTAATCAGATCGGCCAGGAGGAGAGCCGAAACCATGGAGGTGGTCATGCCCCACTTCTGGAAGCCTGTGGCCACATACCAGTTCGGTGTGGACGGGGAAAACCGGCCGATATAGGGCACGCCGTCCAATGGCATACAGTCCTGGGCCGACCAGTGAGCAATCTCTCTTGCTTGGGGCCAATATTTTTTGGCGGCAAGGCGCAGCAGGTTATACTTGCCGCCCGCCGAGTTTTCCCCGGTACGGTGGTTTCCGCCGCCCAGCAGGAGGAGATTACCGCTGTTGCGGAAGGAGAGACCGTCGCTGTCGATTCCCAGATACATACCGCCCAGCGTCTGGGCACCCTCCAGCGCCAACACATAGCTGCGCTCCTGGTGCATGCGCAAAAAGTAGTACCCCGGCAGATTGGGGAAGGGGAAGTGGGTGGCGAAGATGATGTGCTTTGCCTGCACTGTGCTGCGGTTGGTGGTAATGGTGTCGCCCTCCACCTGTGTTACACGGGTGTGCTCATAAACCGTCAGTCCTCCCGCCACTGCTTCTAAAAATTTCAGGGGATGAAACCGGGCCTGATGTTCGAAGCGAACGGCTCCCGTCACCGGGAAGGGGAGGGCAGTCTCGGTGGTAAATTGGGCGTTAATGCCCAGTTGCCGGGCGGCGTGGATCTCCTCCTCCAGTGCCACACGGTCTACCGTGGAGTAAAGGAAGGCAGGCTCGTCAGTCAGCTGGCAGTCAATGCCCAGCCCGCAAATAAGGTCACGGTATTCCTCCACCGCACGCAGATTGATTCGGGCATACCCGCCTGCCTGCTCCGCGCCGAAATCCTTAATAAGCTTGGCATAGCGCAGATCATGCTGGGCAGTAATTTTTGCAGTGGTGTTCTTGGTTTGCCCGCTGCCCAGGGTTTCAGCCTCCAGCAAAACGGTCTGAATACCCCGGGTCTGCAAATAGTGGGCGATAAGCACCCCAGCCATACCGCCGCCGATGACGGCGGCTTCGGTTGTTAAGTCTTTTTCCAGGGGCGGACGGGTGGGAAGGACTGTGGTTTGGCTCCAAATAGAACTCATATGTGTCACCTCGTGGTTAGCATTTGCCGCCAGGAGGAAAATTATGAGAAGACGGGCACCGGAAGGTTGTCCACGGTATCAGCACATGGTATAATAACTGCAAGACAGTTATTATACGCGCATGTGGGCACTGCGTGCCCACGCGCTGAGATTTCAGCCCCGGCGCGGGACGCGCCGATGGCGTATTATACCGCAACCTGCGGTTGTGGT
>CAZDDZ010000076.1:0-13500 GCA_964504285.1 uncultured Pseudoflavonifractor sp. | reverse complement strand
TTTCGGCATTTTGCCGAAATCGCCCTCAGACTGGCGACTTTGTCGACAGTCTGAGAGAGGGCCGAAGCCCTCTCTTTTATAATAATCAGCAGCCGCAGGGCGGTATTTTGGTAATGCAGGTTGCGGTAATCTGGGGAGGAATGCTCATGGTCATCGCGCCGCTGTATTCGATGCAAACATGGTCACCGGGGCAGAAGCAGCAAGCGTTATGGGCATGAACAAGTACCTCTTGATTTGTACAGTGATCACAAACACACAGATGGCAATGCTCGGCGCAAAGTACTGTGGCGCACATGGTGGTGTTGACAATGGGTTCCATAAATCGACCTCCCGTTTCTTACTATACAGCATATTATGCCGCCGCCATTGAAACGGTGAGATTACACTGGTCAGGCGATGCCCCGGTTAAGGGGCGGCAGATAAAAGCAGGTCAGAGTGCTCCGGGTGCTCGGAAAACCACCTAACCGCATAGGAGCAGGTGGGCCTTGCCTTGAGTCCGGCGGCCCGTATCTGTGCCGCCGCAGCGGAAAGGAGCTGTCCCGCAACACCTTGGCCGCGGAGTGAGCTGTCAACAAAAGTGTGGTTGATGTTAGCAATCCCGCCGGATACGGGAAATGTGACCTCGGCCAACAAGGCTCCGGTGGGGTCCAGCGCATAAACGCGCCCCTGTTCGTACTGAAATTCCATAGCATTCACCTCAAACGTAGTATATCCAATTTTTAAAAGCGGCGCAAGCAATAAAGCTTTTGTTGGTGCCGCTTGGTGCGGGCCTGTCCCCAAGCTGACGACCCCAAAACGGTGGGGCTACATATGATGGACTACACCAAAGAAGCGGGCAGGAGAGACAACGACTTTATAAAGGAGGAAAATAAATGGACATCTCTACACTTGGCATCGCGTCTGTGGCATCCATCACGGTTATTTGCTATCTCATTGGCATTGGCGTTAAGCTGATCCCCAGTATCGACAACAGGGTCATCCCCGTTGCTTGTGGTGCAGCCGGAGCAATCGTGGGTCTGCTGTGGTTCCTGATGGGTTGGGCCGACTACCCGGCCAACGACCCCGTCACCGCCGCGGCAGTGGGCATTGTGAGCGGTCTTGCTGCTACCGGTTTTAATCAGGTGCTAAAGCAGCTTAAGGGAGAGTAATTTGCGCGGGTAAATTTTCCATTAAAAAAGCCCAGAAAGAAAGAACAGTCTTTGGACTGTTCTTTCTTTCTGGGATCATAAAAATTGTTGAAAGGTGCTAGCCTCATCAGTGTAATCCACACTACACTGGTCAGGCTGCGACGGCCAGAGGAAAGGAAGCTGATACAATAAACATGAGTGGAAGATAGGTTCCACGGTTCGCCAATCCGCATTCAAAGGAAGGCCTTATGTTTCCGACCGGTTCAGAAGCGCTGCCTTAATAAACCCACAAAACAGGGGGTGGGCCCGGTTGGGGCGGCTTTTAAACTCCGGGTGGTACTGGACGCCGATGTAAAAAGGCCGCTGCGTCAGTTCTACTGTTTCCACCAGCCGGCCGTCGGGCGACAGACCGCTTAGGGTCAGTCCGGCTTCCTCCAGTGTGGTGCGGTATGCGTTATTGAGTTCATAACGGTGGCGGTGGCGCTCGGTAATTTCGGTCCTCCCGTAGCACTCCGCCATTTTGCTACCCGGCTTTATGTAACAGGGATAGCTTCCAAGGCGGAGAGTGCCGCCTTTGTCCACGTTCACGCTTTGGCCCGGCATAAAGTCAATTACCTTGTGGGGACACTGCTCGTCAAATTCCCCGGAATGTGCGTCTGAAATTCCCAGTACATTTCTGGCGTATTCAATCACGGCAATTTGCATGCCCAGGCAGATTCCAAAATACGGAAGTCCGTTTTTCCGGGCGTAGTATACCGCCAGAATCATCCCATCAACCCCGCGGTTGCCAAAGCCGCCAGGGACGAGAATGCCATCCAACCCCGCCAAGGCCTGTTCGTAGGTTTCCTTTGTCAGCGATTCGGAGTCAATCCAACGAATGCGAATATGGGAGTTGAGCGTGTACCCGGCGTGGCGCAGGGCCTCTGCCACGGAAAGATAGGCGTCGTGCAGCTGGACATATTTTCCCACCAGGCCAATTTCAACCTCGTATTTTCGGTTTTTGATGTGCGCTACCAGTAACTCCCACTCGGACAGGTCGGCGGGCGGAGCAGTTTGGTTTAATTCCCGGCACACCACCGCAGAAAAGCCCTGCTTCTCCAGCATCAGCGGCGCTTCATACAAATTGGGCAGCGTCACATTTTCAATAACGCAGTCCGGCTTAACGTTGCAAAAAAGCGCAATTTTCTCAAAAATAGCCGCCTCCAGGGGTTCGTCACAGCGAAGAATAATAAGATTGGGGTTAATACCCATTCCTTGCAGTTCCTTTACGGAGTGCTGGGTGGGCTTGGATTTGTGCTCCTCCGAGGCCTTTAAATACGGCACCAGTGTCACATGAATAAACAGGCTATCTTCTTTGCCTACCTCCAGCGAAATTTGACGCGCAGCCTCTAAAAAGGGCTGGGACTCAATATCACCGATAGTGCCGCCAATTTCGGTGATTACAATATCCGCGCCGGTGCGCTTGCCCAAGCGATAGACAAAGTCCTTGATTTCGTTGGTGATATGGGGAATGACCTGGATGGTCGAGCCAAGATACTCGCCCCGGCGTTCCTTGTTGAGTACATTCCAGTAGACCTTTCCGGCGGTCAGATTGGAGTATTGGTTTAAGTCCTCGTCAATGAAGCGCTCATAGTGGCCCAGGTCCAGGTCAGCCTCCGCGCCGTCCTCGGTGACGTAAACCTCGCCGTGCTGATAGGGACTCATGGTGCCGGGGTCCACGTTAATGTATGGGTCCAGCTTTTGTGCCGCTACCTTAAAGCCTCTTGCCTTCAGCAGCCGCCCAAGGGAGGCAGCTGTAATGCCCTTTCCCAGTCCTGACACCACGCCGCCGGTCACAAAAATATATTTTGTCATAACACAGTTCCTTTCTATGGAAGCACTGATTAAATCCGCGCTTCCATAGGCGTCTCACACGCCGTTATTTTCCGCTGCCGCCATAGTTAGACAGCACCCTGGCGGAGGGGTCGTTCACGTCGCAGCCCGCCCAGCTTTTGTTCGGCATCCAGAAGCCGATGATCATTTCTCCTTGACCCGGGTAATGCCGCTCAAACAGCTCGCGGTACAGCAAGGACTCCTTGGTAAAGGGCTGTGCATGGGCATAATGCGTGCGCCTTTCTTCAAACTCTGCGTCGCTATACTGATCTTCGGCATATGCCTTCAGGTAATCGACCATGGAGTGTCCCACCGCATCGGAAAAGGCGGCCTTTTCCCGATAGAGAATATCGCGGGGAAGGAAATCCCCCTCAAAGGCGCGTCGCAGCAGATACTTTCCCTTGCCATACTTGTTACGCTTGAGCTCCGGGTCAACCGACATCACATATTTTACAAAATCCAAATCTCCGAATGGAACGCGTGCCTCCAGGGAGTTAACAGAAATGCAGCGGTCGGCCCGCAGCACGTCGTACATATGCAGCTGCCGAATGCGCTTTTGCGCCTCTGCCTGAAAGGCTGCCGCGTTGGGGGCGAAGTCGGTGTATTTGTAGCCGAACAATTCATCTGATATCTCTCCGGTCAGCAATACCCGGATGTCGGTGCTCTCGTGGATGGCTTTGCAGATAAGATACATGCCTATGCTGGCACGTACCGTGGTGATGTCGTAGCTGCCCAGAAGCTCTACCACCGTTTCAAGGGAGGATAGCACATCGGACGCCGAAAGAATAATCTCCCTGTGCTCGCTTCCGATAAAGTCCGCTACCTCCCTGGCATATTTCAGGTCAATGGCGTCTCCGCTCATGCCCACGGCAAAGGTTTTGATGGGCATGCTGCTTTTCCTGGCGGCAATGGCGCACACGAGAGAGGAATCCAGGCCGCCGGAGAGGAGAAACCCCATCTTGGCGTCCGCCACCAGCCTCTTTTCCACTCCGGCCACCAGCTTGTCGTGAATGGTTTGGCACACTGTGTCCAAATCGTCATGGCAGAGGCTATTTACCGCCCCAATGTCGCAGTAGCGGACAAAGACGCCGCCCTGATAATAGCAGCCGGGAGGAAAGGGCATAACTTTATTTGTAAGCGGAACCAGGTTTTTCGCTTCGCTTGCAAACAAAATTGCCCCCGCTGCGTCATACCCGTAATAAAGCGGGCGAATCCCGATAGGGTCGCGGGCAGCGATATATTCCTTGGTGCGCCCGTCAAACAGAATCAGCGCAAATTCCGCGTCAAGCAGGTGAAACATTTCCAGACCATATTCACGGTACAGCGGCAGCAAAATTTCGCAGTCGCTGCCGCTGACGAAGGAATAGCCCTTTTGCAGCAGGGCCTCTCTTTGCTGCTCAAAGCCATAGAGTTCACCGTTGCAGACTACATAATCGCCGTCTAATTCAAACGGCTGCATCCCCTCGGGATGCAGCCCCATGATGGACAGTCGGTGAAAGCCCAGCAGACCTCTGCCCGTGTCGATGATACGTGAATCATCGGGGCCTCTGGAACGGGTTTTGTCAAACCCTTCTTTAAATTGTGCAAGTGTCACTCCGTCGGCGCAATAGCCCATAATCGAACACATAGTAACCTCCGCTTTTTCATTTTACGCCAAACAGCAGCGCGCCGTAGGTCGGGAAAGGCCAATAGTCCTCTGCCGTGACGGTCTCAGCCTCGTCTGCGACCGCACGCAGTTCGCCCATCCGCGGCAGCACGGTGTCGCGAATGAGGGCTGCCTCCGCCTCCAAATCCGTTGCGTCAGGAAGATTCCGCACCGCCGCTTCCAGGTCGTCGGTTTTGCTGCCCAGCTGCTCTGTGAGCAGAGACAGCTTGGCAATCAGACCTTTTTCATAGCTGCAGGCTGCCTCGGAAAGCACTGCTTTCTTTGCGGCAACCGCCGTGGCAACTGCGCCGGTATAGGCCCCCACGGCGGGGAGAATCTGCCGCCTTGCCATATCCGCCATGGTGTTTGCCTCGATGATAACTGTTTTGCAGTAGTTGTCTAGCGTGATTTCCAAGCGGGACTTCAGTTCTGCCTCGGTAAACACCTTGTGGGATGTCAGCATTTTAAGATTTTTCTCATCCAGCAGGTGGGGAAGGCAGTCTGGGGTGGTGCGGTAGTTGAGGAGTCCCCGCTGCTCGGTGGCCTCTCGAATCCAAGCGTCGTCATAGCCGTTTCCGTTAAATAAAATGCGCTTATGTGCCTTCACCGTCTGCCGGATAAGGTCGTGGAGCGCGGATTCAAATTCAGCCGTGTCCTCCAGATAGTCGGCATAGCCTCGCAAGGACTCGGCCACGGCGGTGTTCAGCATGATATTTGCACAGGAGATGCTGTTGGATGAGCCCAGCATTCGAAACTCAAATTTGTTTCCCGTGAAAGCGAAGGGCGAGGTTCTGTTGCGGTCGGTGGTATCCCTAATGAATCGCGGCAATACATCCACGCCCAGCTTCATGGTTTTCTTTTTGGCCCCGTTATAGGGTTGGTCGCTTTCAATGGCCTCCAAAACAGAGGTCAGCTCATCGCCCAGAAAGATGGACACAACGGCGGGCGGCGCCTCGTTGGCGCCCAGACGGTGGTCGTTCCCCGCCGTTGCCACGGCAATGCGCAGCAGATCCTGATATTGGTCCACCGCTTCTATTACCGCACAGAGGAACAGTAAAAACTGGGCGTTTTCGTTGGGGGTTTCGCCGGGAGAGAGAAGGTTAACGCCCAAATCGGTAGAAAGCGACCAATTGTTGTGCTTGCCGGAGCCATTCACACCCGCGAAGGGCTTTTCGTGGAGCAGGCAGGCCAGGCCGTGCTTCCGGGCCACCCGCTGCATGATCTCCATGGTCAGCTGGTTGTGATCGGCGGCAATATTTGTAGTTGTGTAAATGGGAGCCAGCTCGTGCTGGGCGGGAGCCACCTCGTTGTGCTCGGTTTTCGCCAGAATGCCCAGTTTCCAAAGCTCCTCGTTTAACTCCTCCATATAGGCTGCCACCCTGGGCTTAATTGCGCCAAAGTAGTGATCGTCCAGTTCCTGGCCCTTGGACGGTCTGGCCCCGAACAGCGTGCGTCCGGTAAACACCAGATCCTTTCGCTGGTTATACATCGCCTGATCGATTAAAAAATATTCCTGCTCAGGCCCAACCGATGTGCGAACGCATTTAACTTCCGTATTCCCAAACAGGTGCAGAATACGCAGAGCCTGGCGGTTTAATGCCTCCATTGAGCGCAAAAGTGGGGTTTTTTTGTCCAGCGCCTCGCCGCCGTAAGAGCAGAACGCGGTGGGAATACAGAGCGTTTTTCCCTTGATAAACGCATAGGAGGTTGGATCCCACGCGGTGTAGCCTCTGGCCTCAAAGGTTGCGCGCAGTCCACCAGATGGGAAAGAGGATGCATCCGGCTCCCCCTGTATAAGTTCCTTGCCGGAAAATTCCATCATTACGCCGCCGTCCGGGGAGGGTGTGATAAAACTGTCGTGCTTTTCGGCAGTGATTCCGGTGAGCGGCTGGAACCAGTGAGTAAAGTGGGTCGCACCCCGGGAGACCGCCCAGTCCCGCATTGCGTTAGCCACGGCATTGGCCACGGACAGATCCAAACGCGCGCCCTCATTAATAGTCTTTTTTAAGGACTGGTATACCTCAGAGGGCAGGACGGCTTTCATTACGCG
Organism: uncultured Pseudoflavonifractor sp.; assembly: GCA_964504285.1. Lineage (GTDB taxonomy): Bacteria > Bacillota > Clostridia > Oscillospirales > Oscillospiraceae > Pseudoflavonifractor. Next base: position 6,806 of record CAZDDZ010000076.1, on the reverse strand, counting down.
GTCATCAAATACCAGACTTCCAAAATATTTAGGTACGGTTTCCATCATCAAACACTCCCTTTTTCCATCAAAAAAGGGCAAAGGCGTCTCTCATGTAAAACATGAAAGACACCTTTGCCTTTATGTGACGTATTCTACGCCGGACTTTCCGGTTTGTCAACTCCCTTTTTTGCGGAATGTTTGAGAAAGGCTCTCACAAAGGGGACGAGATCCAATTTCTATTGACAACATGCAGGGCCTGAGATATACTTTACACAAATGAGCAAAGACGTTCATTCGAGAGAAGCACCAGCCTTCTCCGAATGGGCGTCTTTTTGCGTTTAGGCTGACCAGTGATTACACTAGTCAGGCTAGGAAAGGAAACGGCAGATATGAAAATTGAGGGTCAGATCAGAATCCCGTCCGGTTGTGCCATTGCGGCGATGATTTCAAGGGAAGGGGTGCGCAGATCAGGGGAACAGATTATAAAAAGCATGATACCTATGCACGACCGCTCAAACGGTCTGGGCGGCGGGTTTGCAGGCTACGGAATCTATCCCGCGTTTCAAGAGCAGTATGCACTACATCTTTTCTTCACCGATACTGCCCGCCGAAACGAGTGCGAGCAGTTTTTAAAGGAGCACTTTGAGGTGGTGAAAGCGGAGCCAATTCCCGTTCGAAAAACGGCAGCTATTACGGACGAACCCCTCATCTGGCGCTATTTTGTATCTCCGCTGGCCTCCATTCTCGCCCGCATGCAGCTGGATGAGAAGGAATATGTAGTGCGCACTGTAACAAAAATTAACACGGCAATGACCGGCTGTTACGTATTCTCTTGCGGAAAAAACATGGGTGCGTTCAAAGCGGTGGGCTTTCCTGAGGATGTGGGATATTTTTACAGACTGGAAGAATACGAGGCGTATTCCTGGACGGCCCACGGCCGGTATCCCACCAACACACCCGGCTGGTGGGGCGGCGCACATCCTTTCGCACTGCTGGACTATTCGGTGGTACACAATGGAGAAATCTCCTCCTACGACGCCAACCGCCGATTCATTGAGATGTTTGGCTATCAATGTACACTTCAGACTGACACTGAGGTCATCGCTTATATTGCCGACTATCTGCTGCGCCGCCAGGGCTTGACCCTGGAGGAACTGGCCGCCGTTATAGCCGCGCCGTTTTGGGACACCATCGCCCGGCAGGAGGAGACGATGATGAAAAAACTGACCTATCTGCGCACCGCGTTCTCCAGCCTTCTGATCACGGGCCCATTTTCCATCCTGCTCGGTTTCGAGGGCGGGCTGATGGCCCTGAACGACCGGCTGAAGCTGCGCTCCATGGTGGTTGCGGAAAAGGACGACCGGGTTTACATTGCAAGCGAAGAGGCAGCAATCCGAGCTATGGAGCCAGACGCAGAGCATATTTATGCCCCTGCCGGCGGTGTGCCGGTGATTGTCAGGGTGAAGGAGGGACAATACTGATGGGAATCTCATTTATTTATCCCGAATTTGAGGTGGTGCGCAATCAGGACCGCTGCACTACCTGCCACATCTGCCAGCAGCAGTGCGCAAATGGAGTCCATCACTATGACCCGGACAGCGGAAGAATAGTCAGTGACGAGTTAAACTGTGTCAACTGCCAACGCTGTGTTGCGTTCTGTCCCACTCGGGCGCTGAAAATTATTAAAAGCGACTGCGCCCTGAGGGAAAACGCCAACTGGTCCGGCGATACCATTCACGAAATTTACAAGCAGGCAGCCAGCGGCGGTGTGCTGCTGTCCTCCATGGGGAACCCCAAGCCTTTTCCGGTCTATTGGGACAAAATTCTAATCAATGCCTCCCAGGTAACAAACCCGTCTATCGATCCCCTGCGTGAGCCAATGGAGACCCGTGTGTTTTTGGGGCATAAGCCAGGCAAAATAGTGCGCAACAGTGCGGGGGATATGCTGGATAACCTTACCCCGCAGCTTAAACTATCCATGCCCGTCCTTTTTTCTGCTATGAGCTACGGTTCGATCAGCTATAACGTCCATCAGAGCCTTGCCACCGCCGCAAGTCGGCTGGGGATTTGCTACAACACGGGGGAAGGTGGGCTGCACGAAAACTTTTACCCTTACGGAGCTAATACAATCGTACAGGTCGCCTCCGGTCGCTTCGGCGTCTATGAAAATTATCTGGAGGCCGGAGCTGCTATTGAGATTAAGATGGGCCAGGGTGCCAAGCCGGGCATCGGCGGACATCTGCCGGGAGCAAAAATTGTAGGGGACGTGTCACGCACGCGTATGATCCCCGAGGGCTCGGATGCCATTTCACCCGCACCACATCACGACATCTATTCTATTGAGGACCTGCGCCAACTGGTGTATTCCCTCAAAGAGGCGACGCAGTACAAAAAGCCTATTATTGTTAAGGTTGCCGCCGTGCACAATATTGCCGCCATTGCAAGTGGCATCGCCAGAAGCGGCGCAGACATTATTGCCATAGACGGCTTTCGCGGCGGTACAGGGGCTGCGCCTACTCGGATCCGGGATAATGTGGGTATTCCCATTGAACTGGCCCTTGCCGCCGTGGATACGCGGCTGCGAGAGGAGGGAATACGAAACTATGTCTCTCTCATTGTAGGCGGCAGTATCCGCAGTGCCGCAGACGTAGTCAAGGCCATTGCTCTGGGAGCAGATGCCTGCTATATCGGAACGGCGGCGCTACTTGCCCTGGGCTGCCACCTATGCCGCACCTGCCAGAGCGGAATGTGCAATTGGGGCATTGCCACACAAAATCCGGAGCTGGTCAAACGACTTGACCCCGTTGCGGGCAGTCAGCGGCTGGTCAATTTAATGGATGCCTGGCGGCATGAGATTAAGGAAATGATGGGTGGCATGGGCATTAACGCAGTGGAGTCGTTGCGTGGCAACCGGCTAATGCTGCGGGGGATTGGCCTGAGTAAAGAGGAACTGGAAATTCTGGGAATTTCCCACGCGGGGGCATAATGTCGCGTAGAAAAAAGCTTGGAGGTGTGATATAGATATGGTATCATTAAATGGGGCGAAGCTGGATTATAGGACGGTCAATCGCCAGATACGGGAATGCGGAGATGAGGTTGCGGTTTTAGGCTGCCTGGGCCAGCGCTTTATTGCAGCCGGACTGAGCAGCGGTAAAATAGAACTATCGGGAACGCCGGGCAATGCCCTTGGAGCTTATCTCAACGGCGCAGAGGTGGTCGTCCGCGGCAATGCACAGGATGCGGTTGGTGATACCATGAACGGCGGGAAAATTATTGTCCATGGAAACATTGGCGACGCCGCAGGATATGCCATGCGCGGCGGTTCAATTTTTGTCCGCGGGAGCGCGGGTTACAGGGTGGGCATCCATATGAAGGAATATAGGGAAAAGCGCCCGGTGATGGTTATCGGCGGCTGCTGCGGTAGCTTTCTGGGCGAGTATCAGGCCGGCGGACTCATTGTGGTTCTGGGCCTTGATTGCAGCGGTGACATTGTTGGTGACTTTCCCTGTACCGGAATGCATGGAGGGAAGATGTTCCTCCGCTCCGACTGCGCTGGAATCCGTTTTCCGGAGCACGTCACCGTGCAGCCGGCTACTGAGGAGGATTTGCGGGAAATTGAGGCGCATCTCTTGCAATTTTGCACACTCTTTGATTATGATATCAGCGAGATAAAGAAGCTTCCCTTTACCAAAATTGTGCCGGGCAGCAAAAATCCATACCAGCAGATGTATGTGGCAAATTAGAAAGCAGGTGCGCTATGAAATATTCCAGAGAAGAAGTTGTGCAGTTCGTTATCGAAGAGGAGGTAAAGTTTATCCGCCTCGCCTTCTGTGATGTGTTTGGGAAGCAAAAGAACATTTCCATTCTGTCCGAGGAGCTGGATCGCGCTTTTACATTCGGCATTGCCATCGATGCGTCCTCTATTGAGGGCTTTGGGGGCGAATTGCACTCGGATCTTTTCCTCCATCCGGACCCATCCACACTGGCGGTACTGCCGTGGCGTCCCGAGCATGGGAAGGTGGTGCGCATGTTCTGTGATATTACATGGCCCAACGGCGCCCCCTTTGAGGGGGATACGCGCCAGATGCTGAAGCGGGCGGTTGCCGAAGCCGAGCAGGAGGGATATTTTTTTCAATTCGGTTCTGAATTGGAGTTTTATCTCTTCCGGCGAGACGAGCATGGAAGGCCGACAAAGGAGCCCTATGACGAGGCGGGATATATGGACATTGCGCCTGAGGACAAGGGGGAGAATATTCGCCGGGAAATCTGCATGACGCTGGAGCAGATGGGGATTCGTCCCGAAAGTTCCCACCATGAGGGTGGTCCGGGGCAAAATGAAATTGATTTCCGCTATTCTGACCCAATTACTGCCGCCGACAGTGCAGTAACCTTCTGCACTGTTGTCAAAACTGTGGCCAACCGAAACGGCCTTGCCGCCGACTTTTCCCCAAAGCCCCTGGAAAACCAACCCGGCAACGGCATGCATATTAACTTTTCTGTCAAGCAAAAGGGCACAGAGACCGTGCTGGCGTCTGCCATCGCGGGCGTGCTGGCCCACGTGGCGGAGATGACGGTTTTTCTCAACCCGCAGGAAGCGTCCTATGAGCGCCTGGGCAGCAATAAAGCCCCCCGGTATATTTCCTGGTCTGCCGAAAATCGCTCTCAGTTGGTTCGTATCCCAGCGGCCACGGGGGAATTTCGCCGCGCGGAACTCCGCTCGCCCGACCCTTGCGCCAATCCGTATATTGCCTATGCGCTGCTGATTTATGCCGGCCTGTACGGCATTAAAAGCAATGCGGAACTGCCCCCTGTGGCGGACATTAACCTGTATACGGCAACCCAGGACGTACTGGGGCAGTTCGACCAGCTTCCACTTACTCTGTCGCAGGCAAAAGAGATCGCGAAAGCGAGCGACTTTATCAGTGCGCATATGCCGGGGACGATTCTCGCCTCCTACGTGAAATAGCGGATGCCGCACAGTTTGTGGAAGGGAGGTGGCGAAGCGTGCCTTTGCAAGAGCATCTATATAGCGTTTTAGTAGTTTCTGCCACGGAAAAATTTAACCGGTCGCTTTGCACACTGCTTCCCGAAACGGAGTACGACCCCGTCCATATTGCGTTTAGCGCCACAGAGGCTCAGCACCTTATGGCAGAACGAGCGTATGATCTCGTCATTGTCAACACGCCGCTCCCGGACGATTTTGGACGGAAACTGGCCATTGATATTTGCCTGGATAAACACGCGGTGGTCTTGCTCTTGGTTCGAAACGAGGTCTACGAGGAGACCTATCTTAAGGTGTTTGATTACGGTGTGCTGGCCCTGCGCAAGCCAACCTCCTTGCCTGTCATGCTCCAATCGCTGGACTGGATGCGCGCAATGCGGGAGCGCTTGCGCCGTCTGGAACGCAAGACAATTTCGCTGGAGGAGAAAATGGCGGAGATTCGGATTGTAAACCGTGCCAAATGGGCGCTGATCAATGCCTGCAAAATGGCCGAGGCAGACGCCCACAGATTTATCGAAAAGCAGGCCATGGATCGCTGTGTTACGCGCCGCGAAATTGCAGAGGGTATTTTGCAGACGTATGCAGCCCCACCCTCTGTCAGCCCGTCATCGCCCCGCGCTCCGTCTGGTTAACAGAGAACTGCCGGCGTGTTCTGTGCCGTGGCTAATTTCTCGGTGCGTGGGCACAGAGTGCCCACATGCCAAGGCTTCTTTTATTTGACTTATCACATATTCATTTAATGAGGTGATGTTTGTGGTAGTCAAAATTAAATGGGTTAAAGTTAGAGTTATAATTCTTGCCTTTCTCTTTGCGATTGGGCTAATCACGTGCCTGCTTCACAACCGTCAAAACAATTCAGCCCAAGTGGCGCTGGCTGCATGGGAAGACCAAAGCACTGAAAACAGATTATTGGTTTGGTTATTTATTGACGAAATACAGGTGCAAAATGACCTGTTTTACCAAAGCTACTATACGATGCCACCCACGGTAGCTTACTACTCAACCTATGTAGACAGTATAAAGGAGAATGGGGCAAAGATTGAGATTACATTTTACTCATTGCCATACATAGGGCCGCATGATACTGTTGGCGAAGATAAAATTACGTTTCAAGTAAACCATTCCGGAGAAATTATGCCGGTATCTTTTAGACATCTTAAAAGTTACCCTTTGCCGGATAATCTAATTTCTATACAAAAGGAACTTCCGCCTGCTGAATAAAAAAACAAGCAGTCATTGTCGTTATCCGGTATTTTTGCGATTTTAAAGGTATGGCACAAATCCGAACCCAACCCCGAATGAGGTTGGGTTCGGATTATATGTGCATGTTTCAACAGGTAAAAATGGATGCAAGCCTTTTTTTGGCCTTTATTTTTGGTGCGGGCTGTGTATTAATGTTATCATTGCCTTTTTAGGGGGATTTAAATATTACCACAATTTCGTGTTATGCTCATTTTGCGTTGTCTACATCAATTATTATTTTCTGACAGTTCGGACAATAAAACGCATTGACAACAGCAGGGGAAAGCAAAAAGTATTTAGCTAAAACTATACTTTTTGAGCTCTTTGCCCACCGAGTAGCGCCTTTTAGGGATTCACCTTCCGGTGTCCATGATAAAAGATTATCTGCCTGAATGCTGCCAAGTTCCATACCTTGATTACAATATGGGCATATCATTTTAAAACCTCCTCTGCGTGGATTATATATTAATTCCCATAAAAATTTTACTACAAAATAAAAAAATCTCCAATCTTCAGATTGGAGATTTTTGGTGCGGGCATGGGGACTCGAACCCCAACACATTGCTGCATAAGAACCTAA